>JAGLCH010000014.1 GCA_023146355.1 Bacteriovoracaceae bacterium
TTCTGCGAACTTGAGTAGAGGCCTGGATTATTTTTACGGGGCAGATTCAATATTTTACTTCCGTCAAAATATTGGTAAGTAAGCTCTTTTGATAACCCTTCATTATGAGTGATAATATCTGAAGCTGTATTCCAGAGAATAGCAAACTCATGTCTAAATTCAAGAATAAGATTTTCTAATGAGGGATTAACATCTGCGTAGTGGAAGACGTAGTTTTCTGAATATTTATTTTTGGCACCTGTCGACATATTCGCACTTGAATTTACAAGGACGCGATCATCAATAAGCACAAACTTCTCATGCATATTATGTTTTGCTCTCTTGAATTCTGCACCAAGTAGTTCTAAATTTAAAATTCGTTTTTTTAGATTTGTTTTTTTTGCAAGAGCTGGGTTGAGGACTACCTTGACGTCGATACCCTTTTCTAGTGCCACTTTAATTGCATGATCTAGGCCACTATCGCTCCAGCTGTAGAGCGTAATTCGGACTGAGTTGTCTGCACTTTTAATCAATTCAAAAATTTGATTGAAGGCCTTTTCTCCTTGATGGGGAGAGAACAGGGCGGAGACTCCTGATCCGGCAAAAGAAGATAATGCTCCTAATGCTAGTATTGTGACTCCCAAAAATTGTAATGCCACTCTCATAAATAACCTCGCGAAAATTTTGATATTTCTATATCCCTGATTCGGAGGGGTATTTCAACCGCTTGGGTAATATTTTCCAATTTATTTACCAGTTTTGCGCATTAAAGCAGCTTTGTGGCCGTGTTGTGTTAGTGAAAAAGCGCGAGTTTCCCATAAACTAGGGGCATTTCTCATTGAGATACTTACTTTTGTTTGATCGTTGAATAGACTTTGGATTCCCAAACAAGAGGCAGCGAAGATGTTATTTGGATCCAGTGATCGCGCTTTTAAGTTCGTAGGCAATGTGACTCAGTTCATTTGAGTAACCAACTAGTTCTTTACCTACTATGGCGACACCTTCGGCGCTACTCACATTCACTTGTACTGCACTATCAATACTTTGAACTGCCTGGTTAATTTGCGAAATCCCTAGGGATTGTTCTTTTGAAGCAGATACAATATTCTTCATTTTTGTGGCAACGCTGTTGGTGTGTGTTTCAATTTCCTTAAGCTTAAGCGCAGTATTTTTAACTAGCTCATTGCCCCGTGTAACCTTGTTTTTATTGTCCACGACTATTCTTTCAGACTTGACAACACTCTCGTTAACAATCTCAGAAATTTCCTGTGCTGCCTTCCCACTCATTTTCGCAAGGTTACCAACTTCCTGAGCAACAACTGCGAAGCCACGTCCATGTTCTCCAGCTCGCTCTGCTTCAACAGAGGCGTTAAAAGAAAGTAGCTTGGTTTGAAAAACAATTTCATCAATTATTGAAGTTTTATTTCCTATCTCCTGAATGACCTTTGATAGTTCTTCGATGTCAGAATTTGATTTTATGATATCCTCTATCGCTTCGAGGGTTTCTGCCATAGCAGTATTACTTTCATCAGCAATTTTTTGAACATACTCGACAGCATCGCTTGTGCTGTTGGAGCTTTCCATGTTTTCTTTAATCATCTTATCGAGCTGTTCAAGAGAAGCTGATGTCTCCTCAAGAGAGGCAGACTGGTCAGTAGTAGATGAAGAGAATGAACGACCAGCGCTTTCAATTGTGTTGGCAACTTCTGTAGTGCTTACAGCAAGGCTTGATACTTCTGTTGATTGAACGAGTAGAGTTCCTGAGACTTTACGGACAAACAAAATGGACATAGCTATGGCAACGAAAAGAACAGCAAGTGAAATCATAATAATATCGAAGATCATTGAGTTTCTATTTTTTATATTTTGTTTTTTTATCTGTTCAATTTCTTTGGCGATATCATCCATATATACGCCTGTTACGATATACCAGCCCCACTTTTTAAGTTTTTTTGCAAAGGCAATTTTTTTAGAGATCACTTTACTCTTTGGATTCTGATAGTGGTACTCTGCAAATCCCCCACCATCATTTCTCTCTGCGGCATCTATAAGTGCTTTACGAAAGGCAAACCCCTTTATGTCAGGCTTTAGAATATTTGTCTTTTTCCCATTAAGCCGGGCCTTTGTTCCATGAAAAGAAAAATAATAATCAGAGCCGATTTTTTTATAAGCAAAGAAATATCCACTACCTTTATTATATCTTACTGCAGAAAGTTCGCGAATCGCCTCCTCTTCTGTCTCTACGGTTTCAGCAATTTGGTGCGCCATTGAGGTCATTTTTTGAATAAGTCCTCGCTTACCACTTAGAAGACTTTCATTAGAGTTTTCGATGTTTGTAGTAATACTGTGATTGGCACCTACAATTGTGATGGACAAAATAGTAACAACTAAAAAGATGGATGAAAAAAGTGTCATTAACGAAAACTTTACATCTAATCTCATTATTATCCCTTGATTCGGCGCTTTTTATGCGAAATAAGCATAATGTGGGCAGCAATTATAACTAAAAACCGATCGGTTTATTTTGAGAGATCTTTAATCGTGATGTTCGGCAAGTCAAATAGCACATTTAGTTTTATAGACCCGTTTTGTTAGTGAAAAAGCGCGAGTTTCTCGTTCCCATAAACTAGGGCCTCCCATAGTGTTGGAATCTAATTGAGCGTGGAGATACTATGGCCAAGAAAAAGGGAACTATTTATGTTTGCCAAGAGTGCGGACATTCAACTGCAAAGTGGGTTGGAAAATGTCCTGAATGTAATGAGTGGAATACATTTGAGGAGGAAGCACAGCTTATTGTAAAGGGGAGCAAGCTCTTGGTGAACTCTGAAAATAATGGAGCACCTCAAAAAGTTAAGGATATAGGAGCAGAGAACTATTCAAGGGTTCACACAGGAATTGATGAATTTGATCGTGTCGTTGGTGGAGGAATTATCCGTGGTTCTTTGGTGCTGATTGGGGGAGAGCCTGGTGTTGGAAAATCGACAATTTTGACTAGTATAATAGGGACGCTCGCAATTGTAACAAACGATAAGGTACTCTACACCAGTGGAGAAGAATCATTAGGGCAAGTCGCAGAGCGAGCTAGAAGATTGGGAGTTGAGTCTGATAATTTTTTTATTTATCATGAAACGAATTGGCAAAACATTTTAGAGGAAATTAAGAAAATTAGGCCAAAATTTTTAGTGCTAGATTCCATACAAACCACAATTTCAAATGAGATCTCGTCAGGACCCGGAACTGTATCCCAGATTAGGGAAGTGACTTATGAACTTATGAACTACGTTAAGGCACATGATATAACTTGTTTTGTAATTGGTCATATTACTAAAGAAGGAAGCATCGCAGGTCCCAAGATACTCGAGCATATGGTGGATACCGTAATATACTTTGAGGGCGATCAGTTCGGCCACTATAGAGTATTACGTGCAATAAAAAATCGCTTTGGAAATACCAACGAGGTTGGAATCTTTGAGATGGGTGATGCTGGGCTCAAGGAAGTAGCTAATCCTGCTCAGTTCTTTTTGGATGAGAGGCCAGAGGATTCATTTGGACGATCCCTTTGTTGTATTATTGAGGGGAGTCGTTCACTCTTTGTTGAGATTCAGGCGCTTGTAGTTGAAAATAACGGTGGTTATCCTCGTCGCACAACTCAAGGTGTCGATAGCAATAGGCTGTCGATGATCATTGCAGTAATAGAAAAATACTTTGGCATTTCAATTTCTTTGAATGATGTTTATGTCAATGTTGTCGGCGGGATGAAACTGCAAACAAGAGAGTCTGATCTCGCAATTATTGCATCTCTTTTGAGCTCTTTTAGGGAAAGTCCCATATGCGACTCGACTGTATTCATCGGCGAAGTGGGCCTAACTGGCGAAGTCCGTTCAGTTCCACAAATGGAGATGCGTTTAAAAGAGCTTGCACAACTAAAATATAAGCGAGTAGTAACATCCAAAAAAACGGCATACCAGTTTGCAGGAAAGTTACCAATTGAAGTTATTGGTGTGCGAACAGCAAAAGAGATCGAAACTTACATTGATTAGAGATAAAGCTTTTTCATCATTTTGGCCCACATAACTTTTTTGCGGCGATAGAAATCTGTTTCACTAGGATTGGGGTCAAAGCTTTTGTCTTTTCTCCAGAGGGAGTTTATTTTATCAATTCCAGCAATGCCTGATCCTATGGCAGCAGCGAGACCAGCACCGTAGGCAGTAGTTTCAATTATTTCGGGCCGAACGATTTCTAGATTAGAAGTAGTTGCCTGAATATGCATCAGCAAATTATTGGATACTGCTCCTCCATCTACTTTCATCACATTAAGATCAAGGCCTGTGTCTTCTTTCATTACTTGGACTAGTTCATTTATGGATAGTGCAATTCCGTCGAGAGTCGCCCGTGCCAAGTGAGTATCTTTTGAATCTCTCGTTAGTCCAATGATAGCTGCTTTGGCATCTGAATCCCAGTGAGGAGAACCTATCCCTGTAAAGTATGGAAGAAAAAGTAGGTGCTCCATCTCATCTAGATTCTCAACTTCTCGTGCTAGCGCTTCAACTTCGGAGGCATTTTCAATAAGTCCTAGATTGTCACGGAGCCATTGCACAGCGGCGCCCGCAATATATGTACTTCCTTCTAAGGCATAGACTGTTTTATTTTGATACTTGTAGGCGACAGTTGAGAGAAGTCCTGCACTTGAACGTTTGATATTCTCTCCTGTGTTGAGAAGCATAAAGGCTCCAGTTCCATAGGTGCACTTAATATCGCCCTCATGAATTCCTGCCTGACCAAAGAGTGCTGCTTGCTGATCTCCCAAAATTCCTGCGATCGGAATACCATCAGGAAGGATATCTAAACCCTTTGTTTTTCCAAAAATTCCAAATGAATCTACAATTTCAGGAAGCGTAGATTTTTCTATGCCAAAAATCTCCAGCAATTCTCTTGACCACTGACAGCTCTTGAGATCCATTAGTAGTGTACGTGAAGCGTTAGATGCCTCTGTCTTAAAGCTTGTTCCCTCTGTAAGTTTATAGAGTAAAAAAGTATCAATAGTTCCAAGTTTTAAATCGTCCCTAGAATTCGCGTTAGAAACCTGATCGCTATTATTTAAAAGCCAATTCATTTTTGTTGCTGAAAAATATGGATCAATGGGTAGGCCTGTTTTTGTGGAAATAAAATTCGTGTTTCCATTTTTTTTAAGTTCCTGGCAAAACGCAGCAGTTCTCCTATCTTGCCAGACGATAGCGTTATGTAGAGGGTTTCCTTTTCCGTCGAAGGCGCAGGTTGTTTCGCGCTGGTTTGTTATGCCGATTGAGCGAATTTCACTTCCATCTAATTGATTCTTTTTTAAAAGAGCAGAAATAGACTCTTGAGTGTTTTCCCAGATTTCATTAAGGTCGTGCTCAACCATTCCAGGGCGAGGGAAAATTTGTTGGTGTTCAATATTGATCTTATCGATAAAATCAAAACTTGTGTCTGAGATAAGGACACAGGTAGTTCCTGTCGTTCCCTGATCAATGGCCAAAATAAAACCCATAATATCCTCTGATTAATTTAATTTTGGGGGGGAGCTGTCTCCAACTTTGGTCACAAGGTGAACCATTGCCGTCCATCGTTCTGCAATCTGCCCATTTACTCCATAAAGCATTGCATATGAAAGGGAGATCATGACCAACAGTAGAAGTATAAATTCGAAAAAGACCTGTCCACTCTCGCCATTAGTGACAGTAGTCTCCTGCTGATCAGTCTGGTTGCTAGTGGCGAATTGATTCATTTTTTACATCTCTTTCTATATTGATTATTGTGCTCTATACTTAATGCTAGACGCTACGATGGAACGAACCAATGAAGAAATATTTACCTATCTTATTGTTTATACTCGTGTTTTCCGGATACCTGTTTTTTCAGGTGGCCGCGGAGCAAAATGAGGTTGAAGCTGGACTGGCGTCAACAGGCAACCATACGAAATTACACCTAGAAAGCCTTTTTGAGGACACACAGCTGATCACAATTGAGGGTAAGGAGCTAGATCTTCCCTCACTAACTACTCCCATTGTAATTCTTAGTTTTTGGGCCAGCTGGTGTACAAATTGTATGGTTGAACTTCCTACTCTAGTTGAATTTCAGAAGTCATTAGATCCAGGCCAGATCTCTGTTATCTCGATTAATGCTGATAATAGCGATGTTGAGAATAAGATATCTTCAGTAATGAAAAAGCTTAAAATAAACTTTCCTGTAGTTTCAGATGTCGATGGTGACATTTCTCAGGATTTTAAAGTAACTGGACTTCCCACAACATTAGTTTTTAAAAAAGGAAAATTAATTGAGATTCACAATGGAGTTACAGACTTCACTGCTGAAGAGTTCAAATCTAAGCTTCGCTAGATCTAGTACAATAGAACCAAACCACATCTCCCTGCTTTGTCACAGCAGTTCTTTTATAACGGCCATCCACTGTCTGCACTGAAAGCTTCTTTTCAATTCGTATTTTATTTGAAACATGAATAAGGCGGTTTGTGTCACCCTCTAAAAGTATCAACGTTGCCTTCTCTGCGTCGACGAATGCCTTTTGCTCCTCATCAGAGTGAAAGAAAATGGGTAAAATTCCCAGTTCTGTTTTGTAGAGGATAGTGTCTTTTGTGAGAATGGTACATTCATGCACGCATGTTGAGTAAATTTTAATAACAGAGATTATCGGAACCACCCAGGTGATTTCAGCAATATCAAAAAGAATTCCTTCTATGGTTTCTCGTACTACTACATCTTTTTGAACGTCCTTTACTTTAGATAATCGATCAAGAAGGAAAGACAGTCCTTCAACTTCACTTTTAATATCAATTTTCCCACTGCACTTCTCAAGAATTCGAGATAATTGTAGGACTGCATTATCGCGAAGTGCTTCTTGGGGTAGGTTCGTAATAGCAAGGTAACGAAGCTTCTGTAGTTGTGAGTCGAGTTGCATCTGACTTAGATCGCATCGAGATTCTAATACAAAAGTTGTAATATCAGATAGCAGTAAAGCGTAGCGGGCCGGTATCTGAAGTTCATCATTTTCAAGATAAAGTCTTTCGATATCACCAGAAATAGAGAGAGCAAGTTGTGACAGATTACGATGCGAGTCTGCTAGCAGGGAAGAATTGAAATATGAAAGTTGAGTGAGAAATAGCGATGGATACTTCAGATAGTTACTCCACCTGAATCGCTTATAGAACTCTTCTCTTTTGTTGACGTAGCTTTCTCGTCGGATTATCTCTTTCACAACTAAATTATAATTGATCTTTTTCATGCACTGTAGGTGGCAGGA
>JAGLCH010000140.1 GCA_023146355.1 Bacteriovoracaceae bacterium
TAAACAATTAAGAATAAATAGCTGTTGATAGAAATACTAGGCAAAGATTGAACAGTGCACAAATGTGCGATAGAATTTAGTAGAATAGGAAAGTGGAATAATCCACTTACTATAAAGGTTGCAAATGGACCTATTTAGAAAAAGTAGAATATCTATTAGATTTGAGCAGATTATTGTTATAATCTCACTCCTTTTTGCTTTTTCGTGTGTCCAAAGTCCCAGCAATACTCGCAAAAATCTCAGTCTGTCAGAAACCAGTACGCCGGGAAATGGCAGTAGTATTGGGCACGGATCTACTAATCCCGATGGGGGGGATGATATCGATCAGGGTGATGGTGACCTAGATACCTCAAAGTCAGCAGTTGAGGTGCGATGGTTTGTAGACCCATTCGATGGAACTTATCAGTCAAAACTTACGCTTCCAAAAAACTTTGAAGGAATCCTATACCTTCGCGTTTTAAATGCACCATCACTTGATGATTCATTTGTTGATGTGCGTTTTAACTTTGGACTCCACGCTTCTCCAGTCACTATTCCTGCCACTGTTGCAAGGGCATTAAATGGTGGGATTATTCCCCAGACAGATGTAAAAGTATTAGTTCTTAATTTCAATAAGGCACTCTTTAAAGACCTCAAGCTTTCCTATGATCTCTATGATTATAATACATACAGTGCAGGTGATACCCCTACTACTGATCCTCGAAATGTTGGTCTTTACTGTCGCGGACTGAGACTTGAGGATGATCCAACTTTTTCAAAATCAGGACCTACGGGTTGTAAAGAATCTGGTGACGAGTGTCTATATGCTTATGCAAAAGTAAATGACAGCGTTTTATATCAAAATGGTGTAGATCTCAATCCAACTTCTACTCAAATAGACTCAGGCGGCACTGGTTACGAGACACAAAGCATTTCAACAACTAGAAAAAAATGCCTGCCCGACACATCAATTAATGCAAGAATCCAGCAGATGTTTAAGGACGGTGGAGGAAAGAACTTTACCTACGGAAGTGATGTTGAACTCAGCGGAGAAAAGTTTACTTTCCTAGGGCCCTATTATCCCTCGGCAGCAAGTCTTTGGCAGATCACTGATGATGCTGTTATAGGAGCAAAGGGCCTCTTTAAAAAGCGCTTTGACAATGCTCCCTTGGTGGGCTCTGAGCCATACTGGTTTTCAAAAGGTGGCCATCGATCACTTCTTTTTCCACTCGCAGGAACCCGAACGCTGAAGAAGGGCGTTCAATATTATGGATCAACTGATCCTTTTGAAGAGGATCGAGGCGCTTTTAAACAACTTTCCAGTGACGGTGATTCTGGGTTTATGGACGGTTGTAATCTTAGAACTCTTTACCGTGATGATTACACTAGCGAGACCATGGCCTCGTGTAATGTAGTTGCTTCGATTGAAATACTTGCGAAAAAGAAAAATGATGATGGATCTATAACTCAAGAAGTTGTTGCAAAAAGTATAGATGTAAAGCTCCAAGTAGTCCGCGCAAGTGATACTAACTATCATGGAGAAGAGGATATTATTACAAGCTTTAAAACCTGTGCTGATAGCAATGAGTGCGGATCTGGTGAGTGCTGTTTTAATAAAAGATGTTGGTCTAAAAATATTGTATCTCAGTGTGTTGAGGATAGTGATGGTTTTATGACCGGTGAAAATGCAACAAAATGTGGTTCAGACTTTCAGTGCCAGAGTCTTTGTTGCAGTCGGACTGGAACTTGTAAGGAGCATAAACTTACTGATGCTGCCGATATCCTTTGCGGTAAGTCACCGGGGCAAAGCTGCGTGGCAAAAGAGTGGTGCAAGCCTCAAAGTGTTCAGGTTTGTAAAATCTATAAAATGAGTGAAACTACGACTTCTGGTCAGCCGAAGTGTAAGGTCTACTGTCTTCCTGAAAAGGTATTCGGAAACTGTGTTAATGGCAGTTGTCAGACCCCAGATACCCCAACTCCAGAAGTCATTACTGATGATTTCAATTGTTCTGGAGCACCAAATCTTCCACAGAGTTAAAACTTAACAAAGTTAGGAGTATATATGAATGGTGGCATTCACCTTCCTCAATTATCGAAAACAAATAAGGTCATTATAATTGCTATGGTTGCTGCGTTTTTGCTCGGCTCTATTATGAAGGAGTTCGCAGATTTCCAGTTTGCAACCTTGTTAGGCCTCTCAACTGCAAATATCCTTAGGGGGAATATCCTTTCTCCATTCAGCTACCCATTTATTGGGACAGGTTTAATGGAGGTAGTATTCAATGGGATGCTATTTTGGTTTATTGGTAGTGAGCTAGAGCCTCTTTGGGGGAGAAAAAGATACCTCACTTTCATGGCGGTATCGCTTTTAGGTGGCGCTCTAATTTTCCTATTCCTTCAATTTATGTTTATGGGGACTTCACTTTTATCCTTGACGGGGATGGCGGGAGTAACGAGTAGTATGCTAGTTGCATATGCTATTTTATATCCCGACCGAACCTTCCTATTTATGCTCATTTTTCCAGTTAAGGCAAAATACTTCTGTATGCTCCTCATTGGTATGCAGTTATATATGGGGATATTTTCCCCCTCATTCATCCTTGCATGGGGTCACCTCGGGGCAATTTTAAGTGGATTTCTCTACATGGCCTACGTGGCAAATGCCAAAAATTTCAAAGGGATGCCAAGCTTTAAAGCAAAAAAGAAAAAAAATCATCTCAAGCTAGTGGATGATGAAGATAAGAGTAATGGGCCAAAGTACTGGCACTAGGCTTGCCAAATTTAATATTCAGTGTTAATTTTCAAGGTCTTAAATACATTATAATGGTTAAGGAGTTACTATATGATACTAAGTGCTGCATTAAAGAATAAGTTAATGGATGTTCGTTTGAGAGACAAGCTTGTTGCTGAAGGTAAAATAACGAAAGAAGAAGTAGCTCAGTATATGAGTGAACTTTCTGATGAGACTTCAAATGCAACAGATACTCTTACTGTGGAAACAGAAAGAAAAGCTGCTCTAGAGCAATAATTAAAAGAATTATTCGTGCAGTGGGATTCCTACTGCACGATGAATTTAGAGAACAGAATTTCTTTTACCACTGGTTTTCCCACATATTTGTTTATGTGTTTTTTTATTCTCGTTTCTAGAAGAATTTTTCCCGCGACAGAATTTATTTCATCAGGACGCATTCTGCCGGCAGTATCAATAATAATATCTTTTATCTGTGCGTCCTTCTCTTCAATAACCGATACATATCTAGATTTAATTGGAACGAGATGGAGATCCATTTCAACATAGCGAAGGCGAGTTGAACGTGCCTTAAGATTTACAATTAGTTTTTTAATTTTGTAAGCGCTTTTCACTTGGATTTGATACGACTCTTTTTCAAGTTTTGCAAACTCTTCTCCATCATCATATGTCGGTCTCTGAAATAGCATATTTGTATATACAAAGAGCGCTAGCGCTCCCGCTGTCGCCACTGTTGAGAGCCCCATAATTATGTAATCAAGTAACTTGCTTCCTGTCATTGTTCCTCGCAGTTTTTTTCCTCACTTCATTGTAACGAAAGGAGAATTAATATTCAAACCGGTCATTATCGACTAGTGGAAATACTAGGCCATCGGGAAAACGAATTCTTGCGAGTTTAACTAATCGCTCGTGACTAGTTTCGTGATTCATATGAATGAGACCCGCGCGTTTTGGAGCGATCTTCTCTATATAGTTGAATGCCTGCTCTACATTGAGGTGTGTTTCATGATGATCTTCTTGCAAGCAGTCGATGATAAGAAGATCAATTTTTTTTTGTGAAAGTTCAAGAACTAGTTCATCAGCAATTGAGGTGCAGTCTGGTATATAGCACAGCCCCTCGTGATACATTCCAGTTGTAGTGGTGTGGCCGTGGGGCAGATTGAAAAGCTCAAGTATTTCTCCACAGCAATTTATACTGTTTGTTTTCTTTTTTGATAACTCTTCTGCTTGTAAATTTAAGTGAGGTATTCCGCCTCCAAGTATTGGCCGATCGTCACCAAAAAGTTTTGTGGCGTTAAATATATAGGGGAATCTATCTTTAAGAAGGTTGCTTATTTTAGTTGATGCTACTACGGGAATCACTTTAAGTGGCGGCCCAAAGCAATAGGGTCTCAGGTCATCTATTCCGTGGAGGTGGTCTGCATGATCGTGTGTGATGAGGCATCCGTCGACGCTCATGACCTTGTGCTTTAAAAGTTGAGTACGCATATCTGGCGTAGTGTCGATAACAATTGTTTTTTTCTCTTTTGTTTTTAGCAAGAGTGAAGTTCGAAGTCTTGTATCTCTTAAATCATTAGAAGTACAAACAGTGCAGTTGCAGCCCAGTTGTGGTGTTCCTGTGCTCGTTCCTGTTCCCAATATAATAACTTCATTTTTCATTACACGAATGCCTTATCTCTTAATCTGTTGCAATTAGGTTGTCATAGCTTTACCCTACTTCCAAGATAATTAATCATGGAGTCTAAGCTTGAAGTCCCCACTAATGCTATTTTTTCTCCTTCTATTGGCCTCATGTGCAGCAGTTAAAAGTAGCACTCGGACCTCTTCGCCCAATTCAATTGGAGTTGATCTAGAAGTTAAAAAATTCACACTAAAAAATGGTCTGCGCCTTTTGGTTTATGAAAACCCTAGGCTTCCTATTTTTACTTATTACACATTTTATGAAATCGGATCTAGGTATGAGAGACCAGGTGTTACTGGATCAACTCACTTTCTCGAGCATATGATGTTTAAAGGCTCTAAAAATTATGGGCCACACTCATTTGATAACTTAACTTTTGCAAATGGCGGCTACTCAAATGCATACACCACTTATGACCGTACCGTATATCATCAGGCACTACCTTCATCGAAACTAAAAGAAGTTATTAACCTCGAAGCAGACCGCTTGAAGTATATTTCTCTTGATAACGATCTACTTGAGAACGAGAGGAAAGTTATTCTTGAAGAGAGAAAGATGCGTCTTGAAAATAAGGCAAGCAGTAAATTATTTACCAAGATGTTTGAGTCACTTTTTGAGGGAACGCCCTATGCATCTCCTGTAATTGGTAGCATTACTGATATTTTAGGAACGTCCCGAGATGACCTTATGGACTTTTTTAAAAGGTACTATGTTCCAAATAATATGGTGATTATTGTTGCTGGAGATGTGAAAGCGTCTGAAGTTTACGACCTCGTGAAAGAAGGCTTTGGGAGTGTTCCATCTCGTCCAGAAGTCGAAACTGATAAGCTAAAGATGGATGAGCCTGCACTCTTTACATTTAAGGGGCGTTATAATCGATCAGTGAGAGTTCATGGGGATAATCCGAACCCTATTTTTAGTTACTACTTTAAGGGCCATCCTGTAGGTACACGTAAGGCCTACGTTGCAGATATTGTGGGAACGATAATCTCTGGTAAAGAGAGTTCGTACCTGCAAGAGAAGCTTGTGCAGGCTCGAAGGGCTAAGTTTACTCAAATCTACGCTCAGAATATGTCTCTTCGGAGATCTGGTGCATTTATCGTTGGAGGGTCTCTACATCCAAAGGTTAAAATTTCTAAGGCCAAAAAAATAGTTGAAAAATATCTCGCCCGAGCATGTGATAAGGCGATCAATCAGAGAGAACTTACAAAAGCGCTTAATAATTATCTTGTGGGTTACTACAATTCTACTCAGAGTAATGGTGGTGTGGCATCTATTATTGGTGCCGGGGAAAGCATCTACAATAATTACAATCAGTACCTTAAAGACATTGAGGAGTATAGTTCCATTACAGTTAAAGAGGCGAAAGAAGTTTGCCGAGAGATCTTAAACTTTGACAACAGCATCTTTGGTTCTGTTTGGAATAAGCACCCTAAAAATTTGGATATTAAATGATACGTCAATGCTTACTCATTATCGCTGTCTTTATTTCGACCCTTTCATGCTTCGCTGATGAAGGCGTAAAAAAATTGAATTGGAATGGCATCGAGGTTGTCTGGTTAGAAGATAATCGTTTTCCTACATATAATGTTCTTTTCTACTTTGGCGACGGTGCTATCTCTGATAACTCGAAGCGAATGGGGGAAACTAGCTGGATGTTTGCCCTTCTTTCAAGCGGCACTCGAAGGTTTTCTCGATCTGAAATCAAAGATAACCTGGATTATTTCGGTGCAAGCTATGGTGGAAGTGTTTCTCACGAGTATTCAGAATTCCAAGTGTCGGGACTAGTTAAAGATATTCTTCCCACCATGAAGAAAATTTGCCATATTTTTGATGATGCCAACTTTCCTGTGGGAGAGATAAAAAAACTAAAAAAACGAGTGATGAGCAGCAAGAAGAATTTGGTATCTTCACATGCATCCATCGGGCAAATGGCGTTTAGAGAACTCTCAATGTCAGGTACTCCCTTTGGCCACTCCTCGGAGGGGAAACTAAAGGACATCAAATACATTAAGCAAAAGTATCTTCTCAAGAGACTTGAGTTCTTCAATAAGAAGGTTTTTAAAAGAATTTATATTACGGGACCTAAAAATACCCTCTCTATAAAAAATATTATAATGAATGAGTGTGGTTGGAGTGGGCAGGGAATTAATCCTATTGTAAAAACTTCTGTTCCTCCTGTTGCAAAAAACAATAGTCCAAAGATTCATCTTATTACTGTTCCCAAAGCAAATCAGGTGCAAATTCATATTGGACGGTACACGACTCCAGGTGAGTTAAGTTCAGATGTTACTAATGCGATAGCTTCGGGCATCATTGCAGGCTCACCTCTTGGCGTTTTGAGTAACGAGCTTCGAAATGTTAGGGGCTTAACTTATGGTGCTAGCTCCTTTATCACAATGCAAAGAGACTATGGTCGAATTGCAATAAGTACTACGACCAAGAGTGAAAGTGCTGTTGAGGTTATCAAAGTAATTAAAGATGTTTTATCTCAGGTTAGTGTGGGGAAGTTTCCACTTAAGAAGTTTGAGATGATAAAATCAAGTGAAGCAGGTGCCTACCCCTTCGCGCTAGAAAGTAACTTAAGCTACCTTAACACTCTTCTTTTCATGGACCATACCGAGCAGGACTACTCTAGATTTCATAGTTATCCCACACGTATCAATAAAGTTAGTGCTAAGGATATGCAGTCCGTAGTCGAAAAGGCCTTTGACTGGAATCAGATGACAATAGTCGTGGTTGGAGAAAAAAGAATGGCCAAGTTCTTGAAAACACTAGGTCCGGTCAAGGTGACAAGCTATAGAAACTTTTTGTAACAGCTTGACAGTGCGCTCAAATTCGTTTAATTTCTCATAGTTAAATCCCTTCTTTCTAGGTTTGAAAAATAATTTTCCTACTTGGATCTTAGGCCGTATTGGAGATACAAATGATCACTAAAGAAAAAACACAAGAACTAATCAAGAAATTTGGTAAGTCTGAGAATGATGCTGGTTCTGCTCAAGTTCAGGTTGCGATTTTAACAACAAGAATCAACAATCTTAGAACTCACTTTGATAAGCACATCCATGATTATCACTCAAACCGTGGTCTTCTTAAGATGATTGGTAGTAGAAGAAGACTTCTTCGCTACGTGGCGAAGCAGTCACAAGATAATTACAAAAATCTCATTAAAGAGCTTGGTCTCAGAAAATAAGATAAAAAAGGGGCCTTTTGGCCCCTTCTTTATTACACTATACGCAGATATTATTTGAAGAAGGATTTTGAGGGATATTTGAAGAATTAAACATGTTTAGCTCTTGAAATATCTTTTTAAAGTCCCACCAAAAAAATATCAAGACATTTATTTCAGATATTGCACCATTACGACGTTAAGGGTGCAAACACATCATTTATGGAGAAAATTATGAATGAAAACAAGGTAGTTTATTCCCTCGACTTCGGGGGTAAAGAAGTGACTATCGAAACAGGACGTATGGCCAAGCAAGCTGACGGTTCTGTTCTCGTAACTTGTGAAGGTACACAAGTTTTAGTTACTGTATGTTCTGCAACTGAAGAAAAGCCAGGACAAGATTTTTTTCCACTACTCGTTGAGTACACAGAGAAATTCTATTCAGCAGGAAAGTTTTTAGGTGGTTACCTAAAGCGTGAAGGTAGACCTTCAAATCAAGAGACACTTAATGCTCGTCTAATTGACAGACCATTAAGACCTCTATTCCCTTCAGGGTATATGTTTGACACTGTTGTAAGCTGTACAGTTATGTCTTACGGAAAAGGTGGAGATCCTGAAATCCTAGCATCACTAGGAGCTTCTGCTGCTCTTGCAATCTCAGATATCCCATTTGCTAAGTCAATTGGTACTTGTAAGGTTGGACGTATTAATGGCGAGCTAGTAATCAACCCTGATCGCGATCAGTGGGTAGATTCAGATCTAGAGATCATTGTTGCTGCATCTGAAGATGCAATCTTAATGGTTGAGGGTGAAGCTGATATCGTTCCTGAGAAAGAAATTCTTGAAGCGATCTTTTTTGGTCACGATAAGATTAGAGATTTCGTAGCTGTTGTTGAGAAAATGAAGTCAGAAATTGGACGCACAAAGCGTGAGTTTGTTTCTGTTGCAGCAAACGAAACAATGAATAAGAAAACAGAAGCAGAGTACGGAGCTGTTGCTCGCAAAGCTATCGAAATTAACGATAAGCTTGAGAGACAAAATGCTGTTAAAGCAATCATGGCAGACGTAAAAGGTGCGATTTCATCTGATCCATCTGCATTTGGACTAACAGAATCTGATGCTCCTGGAAAAGAAGCTTACAAAGCAGTTGATGAGCTAATGTATACAATGATGAGAGCTGACATCCTTTCTGATGAAAAGCGTATTGCTGGTCGTGGTCTTACTCAGGTTCGTAAAATTGAAACAGAAGCAAATGTTCTTGCTGCTCCTCACGGATCATCACTATTTACACGTGGAGAAACTCAGGTTCTTGCTGCTGTAACAATTGGTGGTTCAAATGGTAACCAAATTGTTGATAGAATTGTTGGAAAAACTGAAGATAGCTTCTACCTTCACTACAACTTCCCTCCTTATTCTGTAGGTGAAGCTCGTGGTGTTCGTGGCGTTGGTCGTCGTGAACAAGGTCATGGAAATCTAGCGGAGCGTGCTCTTAAAGCAGTAATGCCAGATTCAACTCAATTCCCATATACAACAAGAGTTGTATGTGAGGTTCTAGAATCTAATGGATCTTCTTCAATGGGTTCAGTATGTTCTGGTTCAATGGCACTTATGGATGCTGGTGTTCCTCTTAAGGCCCCAGTTGCTGGTATTGCTATGGGTCTTATCTCTGAAGGAGATAAGTATAAAATCCTTACAGATATTCTTGGTGATGAAGATCATCTTGGAGATATGGACTTTAAAGTTGCTGGTACTTCTGAAGGTATTACTGCAATTCAGATGGACATTAAGATCACAGGCCTTACTCGTGAGATCGTTGAGCAGGCGATGAATCAGGCCCATGAAGGTCGTAATTATATCCTTGAAGAGATGGCAAAAACAATTTCTTCTGGTCGTAAAGACTTTAAAGAGGGTGTTCCAAGAATTGAAAGCTTTAAGATCCCTAAGGATAAAATTGGAGCTCTTATTGGTCCTGGTGGTAAAAACATTAAGGCCGTTCAAGAGGAATTTCCTGTTGAACTTGATATCAATGATGACGGAACTGTTAAGGTTCTCGGAACTGATCCTGAGATCATCAAAGCGTGTATCAATAAAGTTAAGCTACAGATCAATGGTCCAGAAGTTGGAGCTCAGTTCACTGGAACTGTTGCTACTATTAAAGACTTTGGTTGTTTTGTAGACGTTGCTTCAGGTGTTTCTGGTCTTGTTCACGTATCTGAAATCGCTGAAGAGCGTGTTCATGATGTGAATGACTATGTTTCTGAGGGGGATGTAGTTGAGGTTAAAGTTCTTGAATCTGACCGCTTTGGTCGTTTCAAGCTTTCAATCAAAGCTGTTAAGCCACTTGAAAACAGAAATCCAGGTGCAAAAAGAGAAGAGAGAGGCGATCGTCCAGAAAGTGAGCGTCGTCCTCGTCAAGACCGTGGTAGAGAATCTAGAGACTCTAGAGAAAGACGTCCACGTCGCGATAAGAATGAGTAAATATTTGTTTTGCTTTAAATTACACTCTTTGAAGTGTATATAGGAGAGGGGCTTTAGTGGCCCCTCTTTTTTTGTTTAAGGTATTGAAATGATTGAAATAAAAGTATTACCACTAGAGCATTTTGACAGTGAACTACCCCTGCCTTTTTATGCTACCCAAGGGGCGGCCGGAGCCGATATAAGAGCTTCTCTCCCAAATAAGGACTCAATGGTTCTTAAGCCTGGAAAGAGAGATATGGTGCCCACAGGCCTTATCTTTGAGATTCCTGAGGGGTATGAAGTCCAAGTTAGGCCTCGCTCTGGGCTCTCACTTAAAACAGATCTTTTAGTTGTAAATTCTCCCGGCACCATTGACTGTGATTACCGAGGAGAGGTAAAGATTCTATTAGGTAATTTTGGAAGTAACGACGTGGTTATTAATCACGGCGAAAGACTAGCTCAGCTAGTAATAGCACCAGTCATTCAGGGAAGCTTTGTAATAGCAGACTCTGTAAGTGATACTCAGCGAGGAGCTGGTGGATTTGGATCAACGGGAGTTTCTTAATGTATAAATTGAATGTGTCTCCATCTGGAGAGTGTATAGAAATCGATGGTGAGACCAATGTAAAGCAGGCATTGAGTAATGCTGGTATCTATCTAAAGGCCACTTGTGGTGGAGAAGGTGCTTGTGGAGAATGTGTCATTAAAGTTCTTTCAGGCGAGGATCATCTAACTCCTCCCGGTTTTCTTGAGTTATCAAGACTTGGAAATGTATTTCACATTACCAAAGAGCGCTTGGCCTGTATGACTACGATTGAAGGGGATATTACAATTGATATTGCTGATCACCTTGAAGCTCCTGAAAGTGAAAAAGATAAGACAGACAACTCAAAGAAAAAGCTCAAAACAGTAGTTCGAAGTAAAGATGATGTAAAGCAGATGTATGTTGAGCGCGACCAGAAGCGTGCTGAAAAGCAGGAAGTAAGAGATAATCCTGAGAAGCACTGGAAAGAGGAAAAAGACCCCATGAGATTTAAAAAACTCGGTGGGGGAAAGCGGCCTAAGGCATTTAAGGATGCTGTTGATTATGAGAATCGTCCCCTTAGAGATACAAGGCGTGATGACAGTAGGCCTCAAAGAGATAGTGGACGGGACTTTAAGCCTCGTACAGAAGAAAAGCGTGATGATACTCCTTCAAGAGATGGTCAAAGTGACTTTAAGCCTCGTAGAGATGGACAGCGTGGCTCAAGAAAGGACTTTCTTGGAGAAAAAAAGAAAGGAGAGTAGTCTTTTCTAACTAACTGTAAATATTTGCCTTCTTTAAATATCAGTGTGCTCTAGTATTATTAAATCATGGAAAATATACTAAAGCGCACTTTTTTAATCACTGTATTAATCTCTGTTACATTTTTTGTGACTAATTTAATGGCCGCAGAACCAACGGTCATTACTACTGTTAACTGGGGGCATCTCATTTTGGGCCTCTTTGCAGGGCTATCTCTTTTTCTTTTTGGGATGGAGCAGATGAGCACAGCTCTGAATAAGTCTGCTGGTAATAAGATGCGAAGTATCTTGGCCCTTTTGACTAAGAATCCTCTTCTCGCTTTAGCTGTCGGCGTTTTTGTTACGGTTATAATTCAGTCATCAAGTGCTACAACTGTAATGCTTGTGAGTTTTGTCCAGTCTGGGCTGATGCCATTTTCTAAGACTCTTGGGGTTGTCCTCGGTGCTAGTATTGGTACCACTGTAACTGCTCAGCTTGTGGCCTTTAAAATCACTTATCTCGCATATTTTATGGTTGCTCTTGGCTTTGGCATGACTTTCTTTGCTAAGAAAAGTGACTTAATAAAATACATCGGTGAAGCTCTCCTCGGATTTGGAATATTATTTATTGGGATGAAGTTAATGAGTAATTCCATGGTTCCGCTTCGATCATATCCTGAGTTTATTAATTTGATTAAAGAGCTTGAAAATCCGATTATGGGTATTGTCTTTGCTGCTTTATTCACAGCGCTAATTCAAAGCAGCTCTGCTTTTCTTGGAATTATAATTGTTCTCGCAAAGCAAAATCTCATTGATCTTGAAGCAGGTATTCCACTTGTTATCGGAACAAATATTGGTACTTGTATTACTGCTCTTTTGGCAAGTATCGGCGCGACTAGAGATGCAACTCGTGTAGGCCTTGCTCACATTTTATTTAAAATTGTTGGGGCACTGTTATTCATTGGCTGGATACATGAATTTTCTCAATTTATTTCATACCTCTCAAATAAAGCAGGGACTGTTGAGCCCGCTAGACGTATTGCAAATGCCCATACTGTTTATAATGTTGGTCTTGCCGTGGTCTTTTTTCCCTTTCTCAAGTATTTTGAAAAAGTTGTTATGTTCATTATCCCCGAGAAAAAATCAACGTCCAACTTACCCTTACTTGAGGTTAAGCATCTTGACGATTCTCTTTTAAATTCTCCATCACTAGCAATTGATGTTGCTCGCGCAGAGATTGCACGAATGGCGCAAAATATTCGCACAATGCTGAGTGCCACAATTATCCCAATTATTTCAGATGATTTTCATAATGATGATGAATACCCATCTCTTACATTAATCGACGGTATCCTTTTTCGGGAGAAAAAGATTAACTACATTGAAAAAGAAGTTAAGCGTTATCTAATCAAGGTTTTTCAGCGCGGACTAAGTGATGACCAAGCACAAGAGGCCTACGCGCTTATTAATATTGCCCAGGACCTAGAGAGTGTTGCCGATGTTGTGAGTAAGGGAGTTGTTCCTCAAATCTCAAAGAAAAGAGCATCCGATGTTAGCTTTTCAATTGAGGGATTAGAAGAAATTACTATTTATCACTCCAAGGCGTGCAAGCAGGTTGCTCGACTTCATGGAGCGCTTCATACAATGGACCCTGATAAAGCACAAAGAATCATCTCAAAAATGGAGGGTTATCTTCACCTTGAATCAGACTACAAAATGCTTCATCTAGAGCGCCTCAGAGAGAGTAGAACTGAAACTGTTGCCACACACGATCTTCACACCGAGCTAATGGACTGCTTTAAGAGAATTAATGTCCATACTGGTGATATTGCCAAGACCCTTACAGAGATGGGCCATCTGACATCATCGGAATAGGTAGCGCCAATCTTTCTAGTTTAATCAGTTTTTTTGTTTAGTTTAGTTGAATTCGCATTTTTTCTATGTAATCATTAAACAATTCTTAAATTTAATTAAGAATTGCTTAATTTTTATGCAGGTAGGGATTATTCTGCAGTTGGCCTTATTGGGGATGCTATGAATTTTGGAGTTGAAAACACGATGAGACGGGACAGAATTGCTGCAAATATTATTATCTGTGCCAGAAAAATGAAAAGACTTACGCAGAGCGATGTAACAAAGTCAGTTGGTTTGGCCCAATCTACCCTTTCAAGAATTGAGGCCGGAATTTTAGTTCCCTCTATATTTTTATGGATGGACCTAACAGATCTTTTAGATATCCCAGTAGGTGTACTTAGATACGGCGTTCTGGACAATATGTCTAAGGCCGAAATCCGTTCAGGTATTTTTGAAAATGGATTTAAGATTCCAAGAACTTACGCAAAAGAAAAATGTATTAAGGTACGTGAGATTTCACCTCTTATTCGCTACATCACTATAAAGCATGGCGAGAAAAAAACTAAGCGTATCTTTAAAGAACTTGGGGTTGATAAGGACTTCTTTGTTTCTTACGATAACCAGTTTAACCTCCGTTTTGCTGATGATCTTCTTTTATATCTTCACAATGCATTTGGTTTTCAGGCCTCTGATATCAAAGATGTTGTCGAACTTGGAATGTGTGATCAATTTGTTCATGGAAGACTTGGTGCAGATTATGCTGCTTCTGAAGGAACTGTTGAACTGCTTCAAAAATTCTTTAAAAATGTTTCTCTCTACCACTCTCTATATCGTCAAGAGATGGTACTGGTTGGAGACAAAGAGATGATCGTTACTTATACTCCTAATCCTGTTGTGTACGATCAGGTAAAAGCTCTCAGTGATTTTTCTCGTGAATTTCTTCATGTCTACAAACGTGAGTTGATTGAGAATCTTCCTAAGATGACTTTTGGAAAGAATGCATCACTGTTTGAAAAGATTAAGGTTACGAGAGAGAACTGTTCAGAAGAAACAACTATCTCTTATAGAATTAAGGTATTTCGTTAATAAAATTTGAAATAGAAATAGTTCTTTTAGGCCTGCTTTAGCGGGCCTTTCTATTGGCATGCACTCTAGTTGCAAGTACGATTAGAATGAGTCCTAGAAGGAATGATAGGATACTTATTTTACTGTTTTTATCTTGGGTTGTCCCACAAGTCATAGTCCCATTGTAAACATTGTCCCTGCTAATACTTTTCGTATAAGGAGTAGGGGTGACTATTCCGTTATTTTCAATTATACCATCGTAATCGTCTA
>JAGLCH010000141.1 GCA_023146355.1 Bacteriovoracaceae bacterium
AGGGGTTCACCTTTGGATACACGGCATAGCAATGAAACAGAATTATAAAGTTTAGTCGTAATTTTGATCTAAAATCGATAGTTATTCTTTAGGGAGAAAGGTTGAAATATTGAGACACTCTTTTATTTTAACATGCATATCGATGCGATAGGTTAGATATCAAAATGGAGAAGAAATGAACTTTTTGATTGCACTTTTCACAATATTACTAATAAACAATAGTCATGCTCAAGGTTATCCACCAGGAAGTGGAGGACCAATTCACCCTCCAATCTCAGTCATCAATAAACAAATCAATCATATCCCGACTTCTACAAAGTACCTCGTAGGATGGGAGCTTTATGTGTCCCTCCTAATGGTGCCACCGATCCCATGGTTTGAGGGAGAAATGACTGATAAAACAAAGCGTACAGCATCTACGCAGAAGATAGATGTTATGAATTTTGATGCTCCCCCCACGATTTCGTCGAATATCAATTTTTTTCATTACCAAGCTGGGCTCAAGACAAAAGATGTAGGGACTTTGGGTGATGCTTTTGGATTATATTATTCTAAGGCATATTACGCGCCAGCAGATCTCGAATTTCAGGGCAAACTTTATAATGAGAGAAAGAATGAGACTATAGATGATGCGCTGATATCATTTGTTCGACTAGGCCCTGGAACTACGCTTTTAAAGGAAGAAATTCTTGTCGAAGATGGTGAATTTTATACTGAGAACCTCGCACCTGGGTACTATAAAATCGAGGTTATCGAGCCTAAAAAATGCGCAGGTGTTATAGAGCACAAGGTTCTAATTACCGAAAATTTGAAAGAAGATTTGCAAATTAAGTGCAACTCCCCATACAAGGTGACCATTAATTTCGTCATCGACAGTGAAGTTCACAGTATTGATGGTGAAATGAGTTGGGATGATGTCTATATTGAATACGCTCAAAGAACGAGAGAAGATTATTCTGACGACGATTGGATATATGAATTCAATCCCATTATGACCTTCTCTAAGGAAGATGCTTTGGTCAATGATGAAGATGGCGAGGAAGGAGAACTCTATAATGAAAATGGTGATCGTATCAAAATCCCTTTTCGCAATGAGGCCGATCTTGTTCTGATGAACCTTGAGGATGGGGAAATGGCCGAGGGCCTGATTAATCTCTCATTTGGCAAAAGCACTGAATCTACTCCTACTGTGGATGGCACAATGTTTGATGAATTGGAATGCCATTTTGATACGGGAGAAGAGGAAGTGTATTTTTTTACTAGACGTCCTCCAATTCAACCTCTGGGATGGTTGGATGATATTATGGATGACACCGATGATGACGACGATGATTGGTCAGATGGTGATGATGAGGAAACAGAAATGCCTTTACTCGAGGTTCAGGTAACAGATCAAACCATCGAATCAACATTTGTGGAGCTCGAAGCCTATAGAGTTTATTTTAATTGGGGAGTTAATATCGTATGTAAACACCCTGATCCAGAGCAGTACGGGGAAGCTTGGATTACACTAGACGCGAGCCTAATGAATTTTGATAAAAAGGGACAGACACTTAGCTCATTTAGCTCTCAGCTCGATCAAGACGATAGTGAAAATGTACTCACTGCTCTAAAAAAGAACGAACACTTTTCCATTACAACTGAGAAAGAACTTAGCTATGGAGACGAAATGACAATTATGCTCACGATAACAATTGAAGGAGATCCAAGTCACCAAGACAAGTATTAAGGAACTATGGCCGATGACTTTGTTCTATAATGCCCCAAAGGGAAGTTGGTGATCTTCGACAAACTTGTAGACTTGCCACATTGCCTGGCACCTCGGGGGGTTATAAATTATTCATGTACGCGATGGCCTGACTGACTTTATCGAGTCGCTCTAGCTCTCCATCAACAAATGTTATGCTTTTAGTTTTTTGAAGTGCGGCCTTCACCAGTAGAGATATTTCCTCTCTTAGCTCTACAGTAGAGCTGGGATGAGTTGTGATAGATCCCATGGCGTCGCTTAGGTGAGCAAGATTATGGACGATTCCAACTTCCTCGCAGCTTCCAATCCACATCGTTTCAAAATCTAGGTAGCGCTTTAGCTGTGCTAGTACATACTTTAAGTCCACTGAGCAATATTCTTCGTCGGCACAAACAGCAGCGGCCACAACTAAAAGAGAAAATGAGCGCTTAACCAAAATATCTGAGAAAACGAAATTAGGAGTAAAGAGGTCCCTTATCAAATTGATACTCCACTCCTTGGGAAACTTATCGGAGTAAAGATATTCATCAATATTTGAGAAACCAACTTCATCTCTTGCGACTGGGTCGGGGTCACCGAGAACCTCCATATACTGAAGGAGCTCTCGGTAACTTAAGTTAGATAGATTTTTCATTAAAGTGCCTTTTGAATGAGGAGGTCGCCCGATGCAATTCCATTTACAAAGTATGTGTGAGATTTTGCATTAAGCCCAGCAAAT
>JAGLCH010000142.1 GCA_023146355.1 Bacteriovoracaceae bacterium
AGAAGTTTTACCATCTGGTAGTGGCCGTCATATACCGCTAGGTTAAGAGGTGTCTCTCTAGACGTATTTTTAGCCTCTATGTTTGCACCACTATTGATAAGAAGTTTTAATATCTCGTATTGGTCTTTCATTACCGCTATGTGAAGAGCTGTGTGTCCACGATCAACTTTAGACTCTATGTTTGCACCACTATTGATAAGAAGTGTTGCGGTCTTGTAGTGGTCCCAAATTACCGCCATGTGAAGAGGTGTCAGTTGTTCTCCATCTTTAGCCTCTATGTCTTGCACCACTATTGATAAGAAATTTTACCATCTCGTAGTCGTCTGCAGTTACCGCCCGGCGAAGAAGTGTCCTTCCATGGCTATCTTCAGCCTCTATGTTTGCACCATTATTGATAAGAAGTTTTACCGTCTCGTATTTGTCCTTATATGCCGCCATGTGAAGAGGTGTCTGTCCATACTCCTCTTTAGCCTCTATGTTTGCACCACTATTGATAAGAAATTTTACTGTCTCGTATTTGCCTGCCTGTGCCGCCAGGTGAAGAGGTGTCTCTCCAGACGTATTTGTAGCATCTATGTTTGCACCATTATTGATAAGAAGTTTTACGATCTCGTATTTGCCTTCCTTTGCCGCCAGGTGAAGAGATATCTCTTCTCTACTATCTTTAGCATCTATGTTTGCACCACGATTGATAAGAAATGTTGCGATCTTGTAGTGGCCCTTACTTGCCGCCATGTGAAGAGGTGTCTCTCCAGACGTATTTGTAGCATCTATGTTTGCACCACTATTGATAAGAAATTTTACTGTCTCGTATTTGCCTGCCTGTGCCGCCAGGTGAAGAGGTGTCTCTCCATACTTATTTTGACTCTCTATGCCTGCACCATTATTGATAAGAAATGTTGCGATCTTGTAGTGGCCATTACGTGCCGCCCAGTGAAGAGATATCTCTTCTCTACTATCTTTAGCATCTATGTTTGCACCATTATTGATAAGAAATGTTGCGATCTTGTAGTGGCCCTTACTTGCCGCCCAGTGAAGAGGTGTCGATCCATACCCACTTTTAGCCTCTATGTTTGCACCACTATTGATAAAAAGTTTTACCATCTCGTATTTGCCTGCCCATACCGCCTGGTGAAGAGGTGTCTCTCCAGACGTATTTTTAGCCTCTATGTTTGCACCACTATTGATAAGAAATTTTACCATCTCGTATTTGCCTGCCCGTGCCGCCATGTGAAGAGGTGTCCATTGATCTTTATCTTTAACGTCTATGTTTGCACCACTATTGATAAGAAGTGTTGCGATCTCGTAGTGGCCCCGATGTGCCGCCAGGTGAAGAGGTGTCTCTCCATACTTATTTTGACTCTCTATGCCTGCACCATTATTGATAAGAAGTTTTGCTATCTCGTATTCCTCCTCATATAGTGCTTTTTCAAGAGGTGTCAGGCCGTCCACATTTTTACTATCTATTTCTGCACCATACTTGATAAGAATTCTTACCATCTCTATGTCATGGCACCATATTGCATGGTGAAGTTGGTTCATGTTGTTATACATTAGCC
>JAGLCH010000143.1 GCA_023146355.1 Bacteriovoracaceae bacterium
ACCATAGGCACACACATCCAAGTCCTTCATTACCTGCTCATGCAGAGTCGTTCCCTCTCTTTGAATCTATCCAGCAACAGAACAATAATGTTGTGTCATCAAACAGTCTTTTGGTTTGGTATTTTAAGTTTTGTTCCCATTATTATTGATATGATCAAGATTAGAGGCAACGAAATGAGCAATCTGATAAGAGTAAATTTTAGGCCTAGAAATGATGCTTCAAAGAAGGTCATAGGGATGCGACAAATTGCAGAAGAGAAAAGAAAGGTATAAATCACGCTGTGCTTTGCTCCCTTATTTAAAAGAGTAATCGCGACAGGAAGAGCGACAACAAGTCCTCCTATCATAGTGGAAGATAATAGCAGTATAAATAAGTAGCTCTTAAATCCAGAATCATCTCCAAGATGTTTTTCAATTGTCTCTTTTTTTATCCAGACTTCAAAAAGACCTATAAGAATAAACACGGGAGGTAGTAACAATCCCATGTTTTTAGAAAATGATAAAAAGTTTAATCCAATAGATTCTCCTGCCTGAAAGCCAACTAAAAAGCTTATGACAATGAACAGGAAAAATATTATTAAAGAAAAATTTGTCTTATTTATTTTCATTATAAGATCTCCCCATAGCTGATCCCGACGGCAAGGGCAACCACAAGGCCTATAAAAAATCCAATCAGATTTCTTATTATGGTGATCTTTGTTCCGAGAAACTTTTGCTCAAGAGGGTATGTCAAAACTCCTACTAGCATCAAGCTCGTGGTAAAAGCAGCAAGTACCGTATATGAAATGCCTTTTTGAATTAGGAGGCCTCCAAGTGGAAAAACAACAAACCCAGGCATTGCTGATATTGATCCTACAAGTGAGGCCGATATCATTGATAGATATAGGTTATGGCCCCCAAGTAATTTTGCAATTGCGGTATCGGGCATAAAAAATAGTGCAATGGATATTGCCACTATCATTAAGAGGAAGCTGGGGAGAATTTTTAGAAACTTCTTTTTAGCAATATTAATCGCTTTACGCGTTTTCTTACGATCTATTATTAGAGAAACAATTAGGCCGGCGCCCGTTAGTATATACAAATAAATCATGGACTTTGACTCCAGTATTTTAACTTACCCTATGCTTAGAAATATATACTAAATCTCAAAGAGTAAAGAGATGGCCTTTCACTTTCAATCTTGGAATCAAAAATGGTGTACTTTCCCTCAACCGAAAAGTTGACTGTTGAAGTGCGAAAAAACTTATAACCTAAAGCGACTCCTGCCCCCCAACCGGTTACGTCTTTTACA
>JAGLCH010000144.1 GCA_023146355.1 Bacteriovoracaceae bacterium
CAAAAAGAAATAGCAAAAAAAATAACTTTAATTAAATCAAAAGTAGTAGATAAACTCGAAGTATTTATAATACTAAAAAATAAAAGTAAAATCAGACAACTTTGTAACAGCAGCCCTGTAAGTTATGATTGGTTTCCCCATATATCTGATACTATGCATTCTTTTTCAGTTAAAGAATCAGAATTAGATAGCTTTACCCTTACCACACAGGTTATGCAGTATCACACTTTAAAAGACCAGCAGCTTTTTGACGACTTAACAACTGAAATGTCATGCCTGGAGAATAAGCACAGGTATCTTGAAGATAGTAAGCAAATTAAACGAGGAGAGATGCCACAACTATTAAAACATATAAAAGAAATAGCTCCTCATATTAAGCTTATTACGAATTCTTTTGAGAAAGATAATTTAGATAACAACTTTTCAAGTCATTCAACCTATTACTTGCTCGCCTTTATTTTGTTCGGTTCAATAGCTTATTTAGGAATAAATGTCGGGCTTCATATTGAGCTAGACACGTGGAAAAATATCAGTATAGATAACTTCACGATTCATCCTGAGTCAGCAATGATTTCATCCATACTGAGTATATTGATAACTACAATTTTAGTTATTACCGCTTTTTGTATTCGACGTTTTTTAATTCAATCGAGACAGCTAAATTTAATGCTAGTGACACGAAAAGAAAGGACAAAGAGAGCATTCATAGAAATGCAAGAAGTACTTGAGCGCAGTTAAGATATAATAACAATTAAGTACTATACTTTATATAGTACTTAGAATGATTATATGAGATTATAAAATACTAAGCCAATTTCGTCTTAATTGATTTCCATAATTTTTTTGACTTTAATTTTATATCATTAACATCAATATTCTTAACTAGCTTTTCACCATCTAGTTTAGCTTTCTCATAAAATTCTGTGATCTGCTCTTTATTCAAGGTTTTACCTTCACTCTTTGCGATAAAATAATGTTTGAAAAGATTTCCTATAACATATGTGAGTGACCAGACTAATGGAATTGTTGTAATGGCACCCATAAAAGGAAGGATTGTTTTATATAGTCCTATTGCAACATGTTGCGCAGCAAATCCAAGGCCTACAACTGCAGACAACTCTAATAAAATATCTTTTGCACTCTTCTTATCAATATCAAAGCCATATACTTTTCCAACTTTCATACACAACATAATCTGAATTGGAGTAAGGATGATTATATCGGCAAAAGGAATTGGAAATATGGCCACAATAGCACAGACATTAGAAAACTGAGTAATTAGACTATTTGCTCGATCCTCTTTACTTCCGACCCCACTATCATCAACAGAATCTCCAATATTAAAGAACTCATCTGCCAATTTCTCTTTATCTATTTTATTTATAAAATTTAACAATTTCATAGTTACTCCTAAAAGAGATCTTTAATCTCTCTCCATTTCACTTGAATTAGTGAGATTGGTAAATCTTTTAATATTTCAATTTTATCCATAGAAAGACCAAGTATAAAAAACTGTTCCTCTTTTTGTCTTAATACATCCCTAATAATCTCTCTGTTGCTTTCTTCATACTTTTTTAATTCAATAAGCCATTTGTCATAAAGCTGAGCTAAATAATCAGATGCGTATAGAACTTTATTATTCATTGCCTTAATGAGAAGCTTCTCACCATTTTCAAATTTTCCTTCTTGAAGAAAAAATCGCCCCCATAACAAATCGAGTTCAGGATCTTGGCTCATAGACTGAAGTATCTCTAATTCCTCCAGGATGGTGTTCCTGTTATCTTGAATCAACTTACACTTTATTAGGTATTTATATGATAATACAATCTGCTCAGTACAATCACTATCAAGAGCGGTATCACATCCATCTTGTAATGATTTTACTAATTGGATTAACTCACCGTCTACTTGGCCTTCACGCTTATTACTTCTTTCAGCTTTATATTCATTTTGTAACTGCTCAATTAGATGCTTACTAAAAGGAATAAGTACTAATGCACGAGTTAAGGCAAAACGAAACTCAATTTGTCTCTCTAGTTGTTCAAATAGATCGATACGAAGCTTTGGATCCTCAGGATTGTTCTTAACTTCATTTTGAATTGGAACGACTGGATAGAGAACTTCCGCAACAGTATTTCTAATATTAAAAACACGAATTAACTTAATTATAGTGCCACTTTTATCAATAGATAAAATAGTACCAATTGAGCTCTTACCAATAGTAAAAACTCCCTTTATTGTATTACTGGTAAACTTGTTGATAAATTCTCCACTGGCCTCAAGCGGAGCACTAATTCCATCAACAATTTTATCAAGAAATCCCTTGTTGGCCATTCTAGCCCACCTTAAGTTGGCTGAAGTCAGAATCATCAAGCCACTCACCAAAATGAGTATCCTCCTGTAAAGATATTTCCCATGGCTCAAAATTCTTTATAATATAAGAAACATTATCGATATCTTCCAAAATATCTGCATGAGAAATACCCAAGTCTACAACACGGACATCATCAAACGTATCAGCTATCTCAGTTGGGCAAACGACCTTAATATGGTCCGGTAACTCTTCTAGTGTTTGTTGAATATATGAAGGGTTAAGGGTCATTTTAACCTGATACATTTCAGCAATCTTCCCATCGTCATCCAATCCATATATATCAACACCTGGGTTATTTGTGCTATCAGGAATCACATAATCAAGATCATCACCAAAATTTTCATTTAAGTGATCTACCGCCTGAATTTCCCCATAGATCCCTTTCCAGTTACTAATGAGGCCAGTAAACGAGTCACTATCAAAATCATAATCATCGAGGTAATCCTTAATTTCAGCAATGTTAAGATCTTCAATACTATTTGTCATTCGGTCAAGTGCGTATAGAACTTGGAGGTCATCACTAGAGTCCAAGACATCATTTAAGTTTACGTCTACAGGGATATTAAATTGCGAATGAAGCTCTTCAAGATGGGTTTCAAAATGTGAGACTCCCTCATCCATGTCATCAGCATCATCAAAAAAGTCAGTAATAAATTCTATAAAAGACATTACAGCACCTCCCCTTTCATTTTACTAATAATTTTATCTACAAGTGAGGCATCTGCCTTTCCACTACCTTTATAGTTAATCATAATCTTTTCTAAAAGCTCTATAGCTTCAATAGATCCCATTTTCTTAGCATTACTAAGTGCCTTCCAGCCATCCTTATTCCTCTTCATCCGGAGGTATGTAACACCAAGGCTCAGCCAGTAATGTGCCTTATTGGGATAAAGTAACGTTAGTCTTTTATAAAGCTCGACAAGCTTCCCCAGTTCATCTAATCTCTGACCAGATCTTAAAGCTTTTAATTTATCAATTGAATCTTTGCTCATAAACCACCCATGATAGTTATGACGAGTAATCTTGCCATTTATTACTTCTCTGTGTATTTTTTTTTCATATATTTTTTAAAACTAAAAATCATCTTGTTTATTTGAGCTTCGCTTTTCTTATACTTGAGTGCAATATCAGAGTGCTTATCTCCATCTAAGTGACACAATAAAATATTTTGATCAATAGGGTCTAGCTGCTTAATTTCACTTCTCAATGTCTCTAGTTTCTCTCGCTCAATATTTATATTTAATGGTTCTGTAAAGGAACTTTGAAAAACTGTATTTTCAAATTCTGGATTATCACTACTATCTATACCTTGTTCTCTAAGCTGTGAGCGACCCAGCTTAGACTTAGTGTAATCTTTCGCAACATTACTGGCTAACTTATATAAAAAACTAGATAGTGGGATAGATGCGTAGGCCTGGTTCTCAATATAATGCTTAAGGCCTGACTTATGAACTTTAAGAAGAGCTTCTTGGTAGGCTTCTTCTAGATGCTGAAAATTAAAGTCTGATCCAAATGCTGATATATGGGATCTAATCGCTTTTTTCATAGCTCGCTTATAGCGAATTAATATCTGACGCCAAGCGAGATCCTCGCCAGAAAGTGCTCTCCCTGCAAGTGACTTTTCTTCGATTCTTTTTAAGTCTTCCTTATTTTCCATAAGTTACTTATCGTAATACCGACCTGAGACTTGAAATTAATCTACTATTTATCTTAATAAAATCGGGAAATTACCTCAGACCCAGAAGCTCTGCAGGGCCAATAATTGGCCGAAATAACATATATACCTCCTTACCTACAACTGTATAATCATCAAGTGCAAAACCAGAACTAATCATCTCTGCAATTTGAGTCCACTTATCATGATTATAGTTAATATTTAGCGGTCTAAGCTTGAGCTCTTGGTCTAAACCCTTTGATCGAAAGCTCATGAATTTCAACTTAACCTGGTCATCAAGAGAGTTCATAGCCTCTTTCTTAGAATTACCAATCCCCATGACTGATATAATTTCACTTCCCCTCAACCATTTTAGAGTTCCCTTAATACGTACGATCTTTACATTAACTAGACCATTGGCAATCCAAAGCCCTTTAACTGATTTTTTTGCTTCCCTATTCGTAACAATATAACATTCAACAATCTTTGATCCTGAATAACTAATCTTTGAGCATTCTCCACGCAAAAGTGGTTCACGATTTTCACCTATGATCTTCCTTTTATGTATAAAACTATCCACAACAGAAACTCTTAAATCACATTTCATATAATTAGTAGAAGGAGAACAATCGATAGATAGAACTCGATCAATATAACCTCTACTTATAAAGGAAGTAGAGCTATCAACTACTATCTGATTTTTCAGAGTTGTATTAGATGATATCTCACCACCAATTTTTATAGATAAAGTTTTCAGAGCTCTTTCGACAGCAATTAATTTAAGATGCCATGCCTCTAAATGAACCGCTTTCCTTGCCGTTCCATGGACCTCATACACTCGTCCATATAATGGAAGACTAAGAGATAAGTTAATTAATAGAAATAATATAAATACCTTCATAAGTATCTAGACGAGGAAATTATAAGAAAATTCGGAATATTTTCAAATGTTATTCGTCTACAACACATATCCCTTAAAAGTGAGGCCTTATGTTTAGATTTTTAAATACGATGCTGCCAGATAATGTTGAGGAATTCGCCCTAGTTTCACTATTAGGTACAACAATATTTTTAGGCTATGCGCACTATAGAAAGAAGCTAAAAGAAGTAGGTGATTGTGGTCAACAAGGTCAAAAAGAAAGAGAGAATCTTAAAGAAGAATATCAAAATATAATAAAAGAGATGGAATCAAATTTTAAAAAGAGAGAGAGTGATCTTTTAGAGAAGTTAAAAAAAAGATCATTATCAGATGATTCAATCGACTTTCTAAGAGGTCTAAAATAGGAGTTACAATGAAATATTTAGCAATAATTATATTTCTATTTACCATAAATGCCAGGTCCGATTGCGATACAAATGCTCCCTGTCTCGAGTTTGAATTGCTTAATGAGGAACAATTTGTTCCAAGACCGATTATCATAAAAGAATCTTATTTCGCAGAGACAACTGAGAGTGAAGTAATTGAGTACGCAAAGAAACATATAGGCATACCGTATCAATATGGTGGCAACAATCTAAGTGGCATTGATTGCTCCGCCTTTGTTCAGAAGTTATTTCAAAAGAAAAACATATCACTTCCAAGAACTTCAAGACAGCAATTTCAAGACTCTCGCTTCACCGATGTGGCAATTGAAGATTTACAATCTGAAGATTTAGTATACTTCACATCGCCAGGAAAAACCTACATTAATCACGTTGCCCTATATATCGGAAATGGAAAGATAATTCATTCGTCAAGACGTGAGGGTGGAGTGCAAATATCTGAAATATTATTTTCTAACTTTTGGGCAGCAAGATTTTTTGCTGCGCGCAGATTGAACATTAACTAAGGAGATTAAAATGAAAGGACTAATCATACTATCACTATTACTGCTTGCGAGTTGTGCTTCAAATAAAAGCTATAAGAACCAAGAGGATATTATTTCACTTTCAACAATTCCTGGCCCAGGTCTTAACGAATACGTGCTAAATAATTTAAATCGTAGATATTTTTCACTTCAAGACCCAGCAAAGTTGAATATTGATTGTCAGAAGCTTCTTAGCTTATCTCATAAACAAACACTCAAAATCGATGCAGCATACTGTCTTGGAAAAAGACTTACCGAGGCGTTAAATATAACAAGTAATAATTCGAACTACTCATCACCATTTATTGACATACCAACAGGAAGTATCTATCTGCCAAATATTATGGCAGTTGCCGTTCTTGGAATTATGCCTGCTAACACGCCAAATGAATTTGGAGTTAATGACTATTTAAGTGGCAAAGAGCTTGTTCAAGCCATTGAAATCATGAACCTTTTAAATAAATAGAGAATATTTTATGAAATGCTTCGTCTACATACTTACAACGGGAGGCAAATATGAAAAATATCATCTTACTACTTGTATTACTCTATATCGCTTCAGGCATTGCACGTGCAGAAAGTAACTGCGACAAAATTAACTGGCAAGATTCAAAGGTTTGTGTCATTGCAGGAGGAAGTGCAAATATGGATATTGCAAAAAGTATGGGCCATGCCAGATCTCTTGCTCTTAAAACTGCACGAATATTAGCATATGAGAAATTGGCAGAAAAAATGAGAGGTGTTGTTATCGGAGCCACTTCAGAGCTTCTAAACGAAGAGCTATCGAAGTCACAAGTTAAGACTATAGTGAGGGCCACAATTTTAAACGTCACATTTGAAAAAGAGAAAGTAAGCTTTCTAGCAGATGGATCAGCTTGGGCCGAAGTTACTTTAAGTGTTCCATTATATGGTAGAGGTGGACTAGTACCTGAGACCCTAAAATTTGAAAATGGAATATCAAAAACAAAAAGAACCAAAACGGGAGATATTTACCACAAGTATTCTTCATTAATAGTGAATACTCTCGGGCAAAACTTCAAACCAGGGTTTTCAGTTTCATTTATGGATAAACAGAATGGAACTGAAGTATTTAATAGTAATATGGTCAAAAATTTGAAGATAACCAGAGGAAGAGGACCGGTTTTATATGCCAAAAGTATATCTGATGCAAAAAAATTGCTGGGTACAAATGCTGTAACTGTCCAAGCGTCAATTGGAGCAAACAATACACTTAGTTTGTCATCAGAAGATAGTGTTGAAATAAGAAAGATGGAAAGACAAAATGGTATTTTATCTGATGGAAAAATTGTTATTGTAATTGACTAGGAGATACAAAATGAGCGTTCAAACAATTAAAACACTCATAAATGCGACTTCAATTGCGATCACAATTTTAGCAATGAACCTATTGCCGACTCCAACTGAAGTAAGCAATTTAGAAAAAAAATATAATAAATGTCCAATAAGCTTTAGAATTCAAAAACTTGAACTTCCTATTGTTGCGCGAATAAACTACCAAGTAAAAATAGGCTCTAGAGTCAGACAATGTATAAAAGAGAAATTAAGAAGCTTAGAAAATATTGTTCTTATTGATCGAGAAAATGAGGATGTTTTTTTAAAAGAGCTGGTAAGACAAGAGCAGCTTCCAATTTTGCCACAAAATAAGATTCCTATAGGGGAGCTTACACCTCCGACTCATATCATCACAATTCTACAAGATGAGGTTGGAGAATTAATCAAAATCTCGGAGATCTCTAGCGGTAAAGAGCTCGTAGAAGAGAGAGTAGAAAATAAATCTAATATTAATTACCTATACAAGCATATTCTTCCTATTTGGATACTAATCCTAGGAACAATTATTTACCTAATTACCAAAGGGATTTTAAACTTTTTAGCTGTGCCAATTATTATAACTGCACAAAATAGACAGAAACGGTATGACCACAGGCAAATGTATAAGCAAGCAATAATATTGATCGAAATGGGACATTATACAGAAGGTATAAGGGAACTTATTGAATGCTCAAAGCTAGAAAATGACTTAAAGACCCAAAAAAAATCACTCAATGCAATGAGAAGATTAAAGGAAATCAATAATGGTTACTAAATATGAAAAAATAAAGTCATTTATCATAGCGACTGTCTCCAGTGATTTGAATTTTCTTATTGCAAAAGACAGTATGGCACTAGAAAGCCTTATTATTGATCTTGAGATGAAGATTGAACAAATCCCACCAAGTGATGACAAGATAAAACTTATTGCAACAACAACTTTACTCGAGATAATGGCACTAGAGATTGAGTTTAATTTACAAATCTCAGTGGAGAGATATTTAATAACGGCAAAGAAAATAATAAAAAGTACGGATTGTATTTAAAAAATAGAATAATTCATAATTCCACTCGTCTTATCTAAAAAGCGAGGTACTTATGAAAACATGTAGCCTAAATGCAATTGTAACAATAATCAAAGCTAAAACCAGCAGTAAGCTAGTTAAGAGAGCTTTAGCAGGGTATGAAACCGATGGTACAGCAAGTAATCATTCCTTTATGCTTAAAGATAAAGTTAGATCATTTGCAAAATTACCTGTCTCCTACCTCTCAAAAGAAGAAGCAATATTGCTATGTATTCACTATATGTATTTCCATAACACGTCAGAGACATATACCAGAATTTCATCTATGGGTGAAAAGATTGATGATCGAAATATATCAAGAGCTAAGATCTATATAAAAGAAGCAAAGAGGCTAGCTCCACAGTGTGAAAAAGTTTCAATTGTGGCAACTACTATGATTCTAGAAGATCTTGCTTCATCGAATCGTAACCTTATGGAGAATGATAGTTGGAATAAAAAAATCAAAGAAACTGTTATCAATAAATCACTAGAGATTGAGATTACATATCTTTTAATGGCCGAAATTGCCAAAGACAAGGATGACTTCAAAGAGGCCATTATGCTTTATAAACGAGCTTTGAAAATTTCTAAGAATAAAGGAAGAGTTGCAAAAAGAATCATTACACTATTTGAAGAACTTGATCAGCCAAACTGTGCAACTTTCTACCACCAAAAGTATAAAAACCAAGGCTACATACAACAATTAGCAGCATAAGTATCCTCTTAAAAGTTAACATTGAATAAGGGAGAGAAGAATGTGCAAAGATATATTAGAACATAATAAAGATTTACTTAATCCCTGGTATGAGGAACCGCCAGTATCATACAATTCAAAAAAAGACCTTCCCTTCATTGATAAAATGAATTTTCTTTCGGAAGTAAGCTCTAAACTATGGCTTTCCTATCTTTATATACCATTAATGGAGAGATTTTCCATAGATCAAGATGAGACAGATCAACTAGCATCAGTACTGAGACAAGAAGAAGATACTGAAACAACTGCTACCGCCATAGAGATTGAAACTAAAGATGACCAATACTATCTTGATATCGCAAAAGAGATCAGATTATTTATACAAGACTATATTAATGCATTTGTTTTAGTACTGGAAAACGAAACAGACAGTGAAAAACATATAAACATGGAGGATGATAAGATTATAAGTATATTTAAATTGCTTGATCTCAGTAAACAGCAACAAGAAAATTTAAAGATTACATTCCATACACCATTTATACCATTGTACGAGAAGTTAAACTCTCTAGAAGATTTAGCAGAGAGCTTTAAAGAAGAACACAATGAAGTTTTTGGTCATAATTTCATTAGCTCACAAGATCTTGTTAGTGAAAAATTTAACTTCACTGATTTTGGGAACTATCTACATGAAATCGCAGTTCTTTTTCAAAGCATAAAAGCACAGTTACCTGAGTACTTTAGCTATATAAGAAATACATTAAGAAGTTTGTCACAGCATGAAATAACAGTCTATGAAGCCTTAAAGAATAAGAAATTAGATGCGGATCGAATTATGGACACCAGATGGGATCTTATGATTGAAGAATCATCACTTCTCTTGCGCCAATCTTTCTCAAATAATACGACATCAGACGACGAGAATAATAAAAATACGATTTTAAAATTTGAAAAAATCATATCAAAAGACCAGAGAGTTCGAGCATTATGGCAGGACTAAGCAAATAATAAAACGGTAATCCGCACGTCAACCCCATATAACTAGGGTTATATGTAGTCAGAATCTGCCTCTTGACCTCTTTTTACTCAACACCAATTTTATGATTTTACGGCCCTGCGTCTACGGCCATGCGTAATGAAAAATCCTTCAAAAGTTTGTATTGTTATTGCGCCAACAAAAAACAACAAAACCAATGAAGGATCTCATGAACTCGAACGATATCGTAATCACTCAAGCTAGAAAAGATCTTTCTGCTAAAGCAGGTCTGCTTTTTTTTAACAATCTCATAAACCGTTTAAATCTCG
>JAGLCH010000145.1 GCA_023146355.1 Bacteriovoracaceae bacterium
GAAATTAGAGATGCACTTTCTGATCCTATTTCAGAAGTTGTTGACGCAATTAAAGTTTCTCTCGAAAAAACTCCAGCAGAGCTGGCCGCTGATATTGTTGATAACGGTATTATTTTGGCCGGAGGCGGAGCTCTTCTTGCGAACCTCGATGTTTTGATTAAAGAGAAGACAGGACTTCCTGTTTCTCTTGCTGAAGATCCTCTCACATGTGTTGTTCGAGGGTGTGGAAAGGCACTTGAGTCAATATCTCTTTTAAGACAAGTGACAACACTCTCATAATTGAGGATGAAAACTTTTTATGAGCGATGTGAATAAAGAAAATTTTCTGAAGCTAGATATCATTGAGAGTGGAAACAAGTTTTCCACTCTCGTGTTAAATGGTGCCGAAATAAAAATTTGGATGCCTGAAGATGATTCTTTTATTGCTAATCTCAAAGAGAACGGTTTCAAAAAAGATGGCGATGGTTTTTCAGTCGATCTAAAATCACAACTTGATTATTCTAAATGGAAAGGGAACAAGGTTCTCTTTTCCTTTAATATGATTGGAATGCTCTTTTTTGGAGAAGCGCAGGTTGGTGAGTGGAGTTTAGACAATTCATTTTCCCTATCTATTTCTGAGGGGATTTTTCGCTTCGAAAAAAGAAACGCCGATAGGTTACTGGCCTACCCTAGTTACAAAATATACTGTTACTTTTATATGGCCCAAAAAGGAAGCGATGGTAAGGTTGCTTACTTGAATCGACCCGATCAAAAAGTTGAAGAAACATTAAGTGCCTATATCAATAAAAAATCCCTTCTTGATGATCAAGGTCGCCCGCTTTCCGGCCTTCGTGTACTTGATATCTCAGAGGCGGGTATTTCCTTTGTTGCGAGTGCAAAAGAAGTTACCTTCTTCAAGGAAGAGCAAGTTAATCTTCTGATTGAACTAGAAGGCGAGCACTTCTCAGGAAAGGGAAATACCATATATGCTGTAGACTATATTGATCCACGCATCTCCAATGTCAGATTATTCAAAGTTGGTATGACTATGAATGATCTCGATCAGGCATTCATTCTCAAAATGCGCACACTACTAGGCAATACTGTTGAGCTGCTAAGGCCTGAATCTCACTTTGAAGATTTCATTAAGTAGTATGAAGCACCTCGCTCCACTATTAATTCTCTCACTACTATTAGTTATTTCGTCTTGCTCCTCGACGAAATCCGATAATATAACCAGTATCCTTCCAGCAACACTAAAAGTGGATACCTACGCCTTTGAAGATCAGTCAGGAGCTTTTTTACTTCAAACAGATCGTCGCTATGTAAAAAAGAATAATGAATTTGTTGTAAAGAGAAAGCTCTATGCTGTAGGTGATCCTTCAAAAAAAACTCTAGAGAAGAGTATTTCAATATCAAACTTTGGTGTATATAAGGGAATCAAAATTCTCAGGCCCTATCTTTCTCAGTACCATATTTGGTTCGATGGAAAGAAGTACTCATCAGAACTTAAAATTAATATCAAAAAAAAGAGCTTGGATATAAAGCTCCGCAGTCCTGAAGAGAAGTGGAATGGAAATAAAACGGTACCTTTTCCAAAAGGGCCAGGAGCCTTTTGTTTTTACTCCCAGCTTTCAGAGTGCGCTAAAGTTACTGGTTTTTTAGAAAAGGCGATAGATCGAAAGTCAGGCGATTTTAATTTTCACATTATCTGGGATGGTTATCCATACATTATGGACCAGTACGCCAATATTCCCCCTTCCGTTTTTGCTCCAGCTAGAATGAGCTACGGCGGCATGGTGAAAAAAACACATTACCGCTTCTCTTTAGAAGTTGGAGGACAAGTACAGTTCCTTATTTTTAATAAGAAGCTGGAACTGAGCAAGGTTTTGTGGGTTTCTCAAGGAATCTCCATTATAAAACAATAATTATTTCTGATCCGATTTTTTCCCTAATGCAATATACTTGTAACACTTTCTCTTAGTGTTACCATTAACCTAAGTGTTGTCGATTTAGACGACAGGGGGACAGTTATGATTTATCCAGGACAATTATTGATTACTGGCATTAGCGGCCTGACACTAAGTGATGGTGAAAAAGAGTTTATTGAGAGTGAGAGAATCGGAGGTGTCATCCTTTTCGCACATAACTATGAAAACCCTGCGCAGCTAGCAGAGCTCGTAAACTCAATACAACAGCTACGTGAGGAATACCCACTATTCATATCTGTAGACCATGAAGGTGGTCGCGTGATGCGCTTCAAGCAGCATTTTACTCACTTTCCATCCATGCTAGATATCGCGAAGACAGATTCCCCTAAATTGATTTATCACGTACACAAGATTATGGCAGAGGAGTTATCAGCTTGTGGAATTAATCTGAGCTACTCACCTTGTTGTGATGTCTTTTCTAACCCAGAGAATAAAGTAATTGGCGATCGTTCATTTGGTTGCGACCCCGAAACGGTATCAAAGTATGTTTCCTCGGCAATACGTGGACTTCAGACTAATGGTGTTCTTGCATGTGCTAAGCATTTTCCAGGACATGGATCGACTTTAAAGGATTCACATTTTGACCTTCCTATTGTGAAAACGCCGATGGCCGAGCTTAAGGAATTTGAAATGCCTCCATTTGTGAAGGCGGTGCAGTCGCGCGTTGAATTCGTGATGATGGCACATTTGATGGTTGATGCTATCGACACCGATCTACCGTGTTCATTGAGTCCAAAGGCGCACAAAATTTTAAGGGGCGACCTAAAATATAAGAAAATTATTATTTCTGACGATATGCAAATGAAGGCCATTGCCGATAATTGGACTATTGAAGAAGCTGCAATTATGGCACTTGAAGCGGGGAGTGATATGCTCTGCTATCGTGATATTGAGAGCTGTAAGAAAGGTCTAGGCTCAATTAAGGATGCCATGAAAATTAAGCGTCTCAAAAACGATGCTATCACTGAAAAGGTTGATCGTGTCCTTGATTGTAAGAAGCGAAACCTAAGTGAGTATAGTCCAATTTATATTCCGAGCTTAACGAATAAGGTTGGAACAAAACCATCTCAGATTTTCCATACAGATCTTAAAAAGAAAATTGAAGAAGTGGGCAAAATCGCGAAATAAAATTTTAGAGTGGATAGTGCAACCTGCATCGCACTACTAGGTCAATCTTTCCCAATCAGTTAAAAACAGACAAATTTCAAAATCCTGATACCCTATAAGTATGTGGTATTATTGGGAAACGTTTATACGAAATTCACTGTTAATCATGCTTGTCTCTTTCTCCTTGATGGGTAGTGTAAATGTCTTATCGCAAGATGTTGTGGAGACTACTGACAAGGTTTCAGAGGCCCCGAAGCCTAAGGGCATTGATGATTACAACAATGAGTGTCTGCTTGGTGATTTTAGTAGTTGTCAAATATCCGGAAATTACTACCACAAGAAGAAAGACAAAAAGCAGTCAGTACTCTTTTGGGATCGCGCCTGTCGCGGAAATTTAAAACGATCATGTCTTAAATACGAGTGTCATAATCCAAAACCAATATTTGCGAGTTGTTATCAGTTAGGAATGATTGCTGAGGAAAAGCAACTTCCTCAAGCTGCAAAAATGTATTACAAGCGTGCCTGTGACGGAGAAATTGACGAGGGCTGTTACAAATTAAAAGAAGAGTCTGATTCAATACTCTTGCACTACATGTCGATTATACTTATTGGTATTGCCGTTCTCATCGTCGCACGAACAATGTTTCAAGACGAGAGTCAGTTTCGTGCCAGCGAGAAACTTGAGGATAATGTTTCCAAAAGTAGTATTGCTGAAAATGGAATTATTCTAAAGTATTCACGACCCGTTTTTAAGAGATACATTTCACCTATTGTTGGCTCGATGAAGGCGAAGAAGAAAATTCGCGAGAAGTATAAACGGGTGATAGCGTGTTCCGGCCTTAGCGATATATTAACTCCCGATGACTTTTTCTCATTTAAGATCTTTTTGATTATAGGCTTTCCTGTGGTCTTCCTTGGCATTAGAGCATTTCTAGAGGAGACATGGCCCCTTAGTTATATTCCACTCATTTCCGTTGGTGGGTTTTTCTATCCTGACATTTGGATAAAAGGTGCCATTCAAAAGAGACAAAGAGCAGTTTTGATGGCAATGCCTTTTGCTGTAGATATGCTGGCACTCTCGGTCGAGGCGGGGCTAGACTTCATAGCGGCCATGCAAAAAGTAATGGAGAAAGCAAAGAGAAGTGCTTTAGTAGATGAGTTTGAGATAATGCTCAAAGAGATAAAAGTTGGCGCAAGTAGAGCAGAGGCATTACGGAATCTCGCATGGAGGATTGACTTGATTGAACTCTCTTCCTTTTGTGCAACTTTGATCGCCGCTGATTCTGTAGGTGCATCAATTGGACCGATTCTGAAAAATCTCGCAGGAGACATTAGGCAAAAAAAATCCGCAGATATTGAGCAGCAAGCTGCCAAGGCAGCAACAAAGATTTTGATTCCAATGATTTTCTTTATTGTTCCCGCTGTACTTTTGATGATTGCAGCTCCACTGGTAGGAGACTTTGTCGGTAATTAATTATGAGCAAAATTGTAATGATTAAAAAAAATATTCAGATAGCTTCAAAAATCAAAATAGCAAGTAGCTTTTTTGATCGTTTAATCGGTCTGATGTTTAAAAAGAAAATGAGTGGATATGATGCTCTTTTAATTAAAAGGTGCAATTCTATTCACACTTTTTTTATGCTTTTTCCTATTGATGTCATCTTTTTGAACAATCACTATGAAGTAGTAAGAATTATCCGATCTATGGTTCCATGGCGGATGACTCGACTATACTTTAGAGCATCGCAGGTCTTAGAGCTAGATGCTGGAACAATCGATCCAAACCTTCAAGTTGGTGATCGTCTAGAGGTTATATGTATAAATTAGTTGCTATTGGTGGAAAGATACGAGGTGAAGAATTTGTCCTTGAGGAGGGAGAAAATACTTTAGGTCGGGATAGTGAATGTAGTATTCACTTACCAGTAAATGGTATTTCAAAAAAACACCTTTCCATTACTGTAACCAAAGATGTTGCCTATATCCAAGACTTAGGTAGTTCAAATGGAACTTTCGTTAATGGAAAGATGATAAAAAGGGCCACGGTAAAAGATAAAGACAAAATAGCGCTGCCTGATGTGATCCTTCAAGTTGTACACGTCGAAGAAAAAAAGATTGTTATTAAGAAAAAAGTCAAGTCAGATGAGGATGATGATGAAGACTACATGACAGGTGGAGAGCCTCCAAAGGCACTGCCTCGAAAGCTTCTTCATATATTTAAATACAAGATAATGAATTTCCTATATGGGATCAATGAGGAGTATGAGTGGCGAATTCTTCTCGGTATTCTTACTTCAATTTTTGTTGTGATAACCATTGCGCTAACTATTCTTCCTGTTCTAAGTAATAGTCGATCGGTTCTAAAAAAGGAAGTCGCTAAGCGAGGTGGTGTCTATGCCGATATGGTCGCACGTTTGAATTCTCGCGCTCTTGAGCAAAAAAACCTAGATCAGATTGATACAGCATTTCTAGATCGTGAACCGGGAATTGATTCATATGAACTATTTGACCTCGAAGGTCGCATCGTTCGACCGATTGGTAAGCTCAACTCTTTTATTCAAGATACGTTTTCTATTCGGGCGAGAGATTGGGCACTTAAGAATACTTCGACGAATGAAGCTGTTGTTTCCCTCTCGGGCGGACAGATTGGTATTGCTCGGAGAATTATGGCTTTTAATCCCAAGTATAACGATACTGAGGCCGTTGGCGTTATCGCAATAAAGTTTGCTCCTGAATCTATCTTGGTTGAAGCAAAGAGAAATCAGAAAGATTTTTTTGAAGCTCTTGTTACATCTTCACTTGTGGCAATCATCTTCGGTCTGGTCGTTTACTACCTTACAGTACGACATTTAGAGGAATTTAGATTTCAAGTAGAAGAGGCACTAAGAGGGAAGAGAAAAAGTCTTGAAACCCGCTATCTTATGAATGAAATATCTCCTCTTAGAAATTCGATCAACTCGATTCTTCAGAGATTGAGGGAACTCAATAATGAGGAAGATGATGACTTCGCTGAACTTGAAGAAGATGGCCCATATGTTGAACAGCTCGGTGAGTTCATGAGAGGAGGAGGAGTTGCTACCCTTATCCTTAATTCTCAAAAGCAAGTCGAAAAAATTAATGATAGCGCAGAAGAGATCACTGGTATTAGGCAAGATTCATCTCAAGGGATGGATCTTCTCGATGTCGCAAGAGAGAAGGGATTTGCAGGAACTTTAATAGAACTTTGTGATCAATCTGCAAATAATGCAGGGACCAATCAAGAGGGTACATATGAACTTTCTGGCAAAGACTACGATGTTCATGTGGCGGCCTTGATGGGGAAAGATGGATTTGCTAAAGCATTTTATATAACGTTTATCAGAGAAGAGTAATGGCCGAAAGAAGTGTTCAGATTGTTCGGGATTTTAGGGCGCCGGTTAAGTCCGGTACTCACTATCGTCTAATCTGTATGACAGGGGAGAATAAAGGCCTCACGTATTACATTAATGCCAAGCGTATTATTATGGGGAGGAGTGACACTGCTGATATTCAGGTCCTCGATACGAAGTGTTCTAGAGAACATGTTGAGCTTAAGAAAGTTGGTACAACCTTTGTTGTCACAGACCTAGGTTCCCAAAATGGTATTGTTGTAAATGATCTTAAGGTAACGCAACATCAGTTGTCTCCAAACGACTCACTTATAATTGGGCAAACAGTTTATAAGTATGGTGTCGTTAATGTTGCCTCTCTCGAAGAGGTTGTCCAAGAAGAAGCTGATGATGATGATGACGATGACGATGAGTATGAAGAGGAAGAAGATAATAATCCGAAGAAAAAAAAGAGCAAGGTTCGTTTAATTCTCATTGTCGTTATCCTTCTCGGGGGAGCAATAATGCTGATGGATGATTCATCTGGCCCAGAAAAAAAAGTAAGGAATAAAAAAAATGATATAACTGACGTGTCTGATTCATTCTCTAAGCAGATGAGATCTCAGCACCAAAGAATGGACAAAGACCTTGAAATTAAGCTGAGTACTATTGTCCACCGTGGGCTACGTGAGTATAGAGAAGGTAATTATTTTCGTGCTATGACTGAGTTTAATATGGCACTAGTACTCTCGCCGAAGCATGGAAATGCTAGTTTTTACTTGCAGAAAACAAAACAAAAGTTAAACGCAGAAATTGAAGCAAATTTTCTAAAAGCGAAACGCGAAGTTGATGCTATTAAGTATCGTGAGGCCTTTGTCTCATACTGTACTGTTATTCGCTTGTTGGGGAATAATATTTCTGATAAGCGTTCAAAAGATGCTTTAGAACGCATCGAAGAAATTGAAGAAAAGATAGGGTTGGAAAAAGGTGAAATTAAGTGTTTTGAAAAGTAACGCTCTCGTGAGCGAAGTCGATCTTGGGAAAGAGGTCGAAGGTGTTTCTTCTGCTCTTACATTTTATGTGGGTAGGTCAGATACATGTCATGTGGTTCTCGATGATCCACAAATTTCACGCGAACATGCGGAGCTTACATTTAGCGCAGGAACTTGGACGATTAGGAAAATATCGGAATTATCCCTAATGCTAATTAACGGTATAGTTACTAGTCAAGGAACTCTTAGTTCTGGAGATATCCTATCAATTGGTCCGTTTGCCGTTACTGTTTTTATACCTCCTGCTATTGTCTCTCAACCCGTCATGAGTGAGACAGCAGTTGAGAGTCCTGTTGATATTACGCCTCAGAACATAGAAGAAGAATCCACTGAAATGATGGATATGGATGCCCTTGATTCAGGGGAGAAACCTGTTGATCCTGTGAATGCAGAAGAGCTACCTACTGATGACGGAGAAGGGGCAGTCGAAAACCCATTTTCTCCGGTGGATGATGAAAAGGAAGATGATCTATTTCATGAAGAAGCTAATGATGATAATTCATTTGATTCTGATGAACTAGATGATGGGTTTGAAGAGAATAGTTCAGGAGAGAGCGATGACTATGGTCTGACCGATTATGATGATGAAGACGTAGGTGAAAAAACAATAGTCTTTAAAACATTTGCTAAGTTTGATCTTGAACTTTTCGGTGAGTTTGCTCCCTATGATAGATATGGGATAGACCTTCCAGAAATAAAAATTGGTCGTGATACTGATAAATGTCAGATTGTTTTGAACGATCCTGAAGTCTCGAGTGTCCATGCCGTTATTAAAAAGAACAATATTTTGTGTATGCTTGAAGACATTCAATCTGCGAATGGTACCATCCATAATGGCTCTAGAATAAGTAGCGTTGAGCTTATTAATGGTGATGAATTTATTATTGGTAGTACTACCTTCACTGTTAGCGTTGTGTCTGATCTTATCGACCAAGAGAAAGACCGCTTGATGCCGGTGGAAGAAAATCAAATTGTTGAAGTTGAAGAAATTCATGAAGTCTCTACAGATTTTTCTGATGACGAGGATGATCTATTTGGAGATGAGAAGGAGGGAGGCGACTTTGGTGAGACTGTTCCTGATGCTCCCAAGTCTCTTTTGGGGAAGTTCAAGCTTGCCTGGAAAGACCCTAAAAAAAGAATTCGAATCATTATTGCAGGAGTCATCATTCTTGGGGGCTATATGTATCTCGATGACTTGAGTACTACGGAAACCAATACAACTGTTTCTAATCAAAAAGCAAAAAGTAAAGTTGATGATCAGGGGAGAGCGAAGGTCTCCACTAAAAAGGGGAAAGTTCTCACTCCAGGACAGAAAGAGTTTGTTAGTTCCCGCTACTTGCTCGCAAAGCAGCATATGGATTCAGGGAATTACAATGAAGCGATTATGGAGTTTGAATCCGTAATGACAGTGCATTCAGAATATAAACAAACACAGCAACTTTATCAGTTGGCAAAAAATGGTCGCGTAAGCCTTGAGAAGGCGGAGCAGAATCGAGTAAAGAAGCTTCAAGAGGCAGAGCGTAAGCGAAAGATTAATAAACTCATTTCTATGGCAACAAAATCTGTGAATGAACATTCAGTATCCCAATCAGAGCAGTACTTTTCTGAAATTGCCTTGCTCGATCCAGATAATTTTGAAGTTGAGCAACTAAAAAGTCGTCTTAAGGCCTGGCAGTCTGAACAAGACCGAATCGCAGTGGAAAAGGCACAAAAGGAGGCCGAGCGTAAGCGAAAGGTAGAACAGTTGAAACCGAGTAAGACTCTATATATAAAAAAAGACTGGTTTAATGCAATAGTGCAGCTTGAGCGCTTTATGAAATTTAAAAATATGGATGAAGACCTGACAAAAGAGGCATCTAAGATGCTCCATATATCAAAAGAAAATTTAAACTCTGTGGTTGGTCCGCTGATAGGGAAAGCACGTTCCCTTAAAGAGGGGCAGGATCTTAAGGGGGCCTATGAGCACTATGCTAAAGCGTTGAAGTATGATCCTATCAACCCTGAAGCTCTTAATGAAATGAATACAATTCGTGAGACTTTGTATGTTCGAGCAAAGAGGGTCTATCGTGAGGCAATTATATCAGAGTCTTTAAGCCTTTTTAAAAGTGCACAAGAAAAATTTCAAGAAGTTCAGCAAGTTTCCCCCACGGATAGTGAGTACTATAGAAAGGCAACGAATAAGCTGAAAGACTATATGGAGTAAAGTGAAATGATATCGCTAAAAGGCTATTCCTCTAAGACCCATCAAGGTCCGTTTCTTCAGACTAACGAAGATGATATTGATGTTGATCTTATCAATGATCTATTTCTCATATTTGATGGCTTTGGTGGAGCAGGAGTCGGAGATCGCACTGTAGGTGTGATTAAAGAATCTGTAAAAAATATCTTTACTCGAATCGGAACTGATCCCGATGCAACCTTCCCGTTTTTCTACAGCCCAAAGTACCTGATTGAGGGCAATGCTCTCATCAATGCCATGAACTATGCTCACACTGTTATTTTGAAAGAAAATGGTGAGAAAGAGATGTCATCTCGTGGAGGAGCATCTGGAATAGGTGCAGCGCTGTCTGAAAATATCATGACTTTTGCCTCGATCGGAAACTGTGTTGCCTATCTCTATAGAAAAGGGATTTTAGAGCCAATTGTTCTTCCCGACGGCCTCTCGTCTCTATCTTGTGACAACTACGACTCCTATTATCAAACTGCTCCAATGAGTGGTTTCGGCCTCTTTGAGGACTTTCACTTACAGGTTAGGGAGCTTCGTATTCATGAAGGTGATCAGATTCTAATGATGAGTGATGGTGCCTATTCCCGCATCGAGAGGCGGGAACTGAAATATATTTTGGGGCAGGGAGATCTTAGGCCTGTAGAAAAAATCGAAGAATTTTTTAATACTGCCAATGGCCGCGGAAACCTAGACAATCAGAGCGCTGTGTTGCTTCAGTTTTAGAAACGGTTTTGCGCTTGATAACTTACCGGAATTGGGGGACAATTAATGTCAAACAAGAGGAATTATCGATGGGTAAAGTATTAGTAGCAGATGACAGCTCTACAATTCAAAAAGTCGTAAGAATTACATTGGCAAATGAGCCCTTTCAACTAATTGAGTGTATGGACGAAGATGAACTTAATAAAGTTCTGCCTGTAAATGAGTTCAACCTCGTTCTACTCGATTTTAATCTTTCAAATTCCAAGACCGGATTTCAACTAGGTGCCGAGGTTAAAGAAAAATGTCCAGGCGCTAAAGTTATGGCCATGCTCGGAACTTTCGATACTGTTGATCCTGCAGAGCTGGTTGCGGCAGGTATAGATGATAGCATCGTAAAGCCGTTTGAAAGTGATGTCTTTATTTCTAAATGCCGCGCTTTAATTGAGAGTGAAATAACTGATGGAACTGAATCTATTGAGATACCTCTTGAGATTGTTACTGAAGATGAGTCCCCATTAGAGACTGAGATCTTAGATAACTGGGAAGTCAATTCTCCTGATATTATTTCTGATCAATCTAGCAATGTTACAGATGGAATTGTAATGCCTCCAGTTATGCAAAATAGTGATCCTCTCGCTTCAGAGCTTGAGTCGTGGTCGATGGAGGTTCCTGGGGTGATTGATGGTAGTGATACCGGACCTGAACTTCCTCCGGTTATAAAAGGTAGTGATGAGTTCGTTAAACTTGATTTAGATTCTACTTCACCTTTTGATCTCAAAAAATTTGAGGATACCCACGATCAGGCCATTCCTGAAGAAGGGGATTTGGCCTACCCGGATAACAGCAATGTTGAAGATATGAGCGAAGAAGAAATTCTCGCTGTTGGTGAAATTGATCCCTTTTCAAATATGTCTACCGAGATGGTTTCTCTTGATGATCTTGAGCCAGATGCTGAAGAGGAAGAGGACGATGAGCTTATTTCCTTTGAAGCTATTGATGAAGGTAATCCTGAGATACTTGAAAAAGACATTGAAGATGATAATTCTGACGATGATATTTGGGAAGTTGATGAAGATGGAAGCATAAGCGATCAACCTATAGAAGAGTCGGGTGGTGGAATTGAGACCAACCTTCATCTTGCAGAAGAAGTTTCATTTCAGGCGAGCGAAGAAGTTCTAAGTGATGATGATATTGAAAATGAGTTAATCAGTGACCCGCTTTTTGAAGAAGAGGTATCTGATGTGCAGGAGATTTCTATTGATACAACCGAGATTGTAGAACAGCTCAAAGAGGCACTAACTCCAATGATTGAAAAGATTGTAAAAGAACAGTGCGCCCAAGTGATCGAGCGAGTGGCCTGGGAAGTTATTCCTGATTTGGCAGAAAACTTGGTTAAGAAAGAAATTAGAAGTATTACTGATTCAATCGATTAGTCGAACCAAAGTGATCCTGAATACATATGAGTAATGTTGCCATCTTCCTGGATGGCAGCTTCACCATTTTTCCCAATACCAATAAATTTTCCTGTTGCTGTTTTATTGCCCGACACCATACGCACATTTTTATTTAAGTGATGGCACATGGTGGGCCAAAGCTCTAGTACCCCAGTTGCTGGCACTCTATTGCCAATGATGTACTGATAAATTTTAGCAGGAATGAGTTTTTTCTGTTTTTCATCAATTTCAGTGTGGATGATGGAATCAATTGGCGTTTTATAACAGCTGCCCCTTTGATCAATCTGACCTAGGTTGAGGCCAATCCCCACAACAACTGTCTTATCATCAAGCATAGTGGTGATAATGCCTCCACACTTTTTTCCCTCTTCAGTGAGTAGGTCATTAGGCCACTTGAGCTTTAGTGCCACGCCAAAGTTTTGTTCAAGAAATAGTACGAGTTGTACCCCAATTTCTAGCGGAGTAAGGGTTGGGGTAGAGTTGGGAGTATGATTAAAGGAGAATGCGAGTCCATTATTTAAGTGATCCCAAGTATTACCTGTTCTTCCAACTCCTTTAGACTGTTTCGATGCACTGACTAGTATCGACTCACCGCAACTAGAATTCATATTTTCAATAAGATAGGATTGAGTTGAGTCACAACTGGGGAGATGAATATGCAACATTTTTTATTCCTAGTTTTGTCAAAATCGACCGATAAGCATCAAATATAACGTACAAGAAGTTTAACAAATATTGAAAGGAAAAAAGATGTCACTAATTGAGAGATCAACACCTCGCGCTATAGCGTTTGAGAAGGGTATTAATCCATATGCCGCTGGAAGTGTAATTGCCTGTTTTGGTAACACCAAGGTTCATATTACTGCAACGATGGAAGATTCAGTTCCACGCTTTCTTAAAGGAAAGGGGACCGGATGGGTAACAGCAGAATATTCTATGCTTCCAGGCGCTACTCATACCAGAAGTCGGCGCGAGCGAAGTAAGGTTGGAGGGAGAACTCAGGAAATTCAACGTCTCATCGGGCGCTCATTGCGTTCAATTATGGACCTTGAAGCTCTAGGTGAGCGATCAATTACAATTGATTGCGACGTTCTCGTTGCTGACGGTGGAACTCGAACGACATCTATATCAGGAGCTTACGTTGCTCTTAAAATGGTAATTGATAAACTACTAGCAGATGGGAAAATTGAGAAGAATCCCATCAAGGAACAACTTGCGGCCATTAGCATTGGTGTTAACACCAGTGGTAAAGTTATCGCTGACCTCAACTATGAAGAGGACTCCACCTGCGAAACAGATATGAATATCGTAATGACTAAGGGGGGGCGCTATATTGAAATCCAAGGAACAGCAGAACGTGAGCCGTTTACAAGGGATCAGCTGAACGGCATTTTAGATTGTGCTGAGACGGCCTTAAAAGAGGTTTTTAGCGCGCAGGATGGACTATTCTAATGGAAGTCTTACTGGCATCTGGAAACGCTCACAAGGCAGAAGAGCTCAACGAGCTGTTCGCCGGATCGGGAATTATTGTGAGTGCAGCTCCCGAAAAGCTCGAAGTGGTAGAAGATGGAGCGACCTATGAAGAAAATGCCTTTAAAAAGGCAGAGGCCTACTACCAAAAGTTTAACAGGCCAGTAGTGTCTGATGACTCTGGGCTTAATGTCGTTGCACTTCCAGATGAACTGGGAATCTACTCTGCTCGTTTTGGTGGAGAAGACCTTGCACAGGAAGATAAGAATAAGCTGCTGCTCTCTAAGCTCGAAGGCAAAGAGGGGGCAGATCGCGATGCATATTTTACCTGTGTACTTTGTTTTTATTTAGGAAAAGATGAAGTGTTCTTTTTTGAGGGGAGAGTTGATGGTGAAATTGGACTTAAGCCCCTTGGTGATGGTGGTTTTGGGTATGATCCCATTTTTATGCCAGCAAAGCTTAAGGGTGAGAAAAGCCTGGCCGAAGTGGGAAATTGGAAAAAATCAAACTCCCATAGAGCATGCGCTGCCCTTTCTGCTCAAAAGTTTTTTACTGAGAGAGAATAATAATTGCCAAATGGGGATTTTTTTATTAATTTAACTTCATTGAAATATCGTCGGAGCGTAGCGCAGGGGTAGCGCATCTGCTTTGGGAGCAGAGGGTCGGAGGTTCAAATCCTCTCGCTCCGACCATTTTTCAGTTTGCCCTTTTTGGGCAGTAGTGACCATGGCTTTCGCCAGTAATACTCGATGTTTCCCTCTTTATAACTAATGTTCGATGCACTCTATAAACATTGCAGTAGTGGCAAGCTCTTTTGATTCGAACGCTTTGATTTGAGCACCGAGCCAACTCTCTTCCTCCATCCATTCTCGATACTTTCTCTTCCATTGTGTGTCGTCTTAACATGTGGGACAAAATGGGACATTTTAAGCTAACAACCTGACTTGTTCGCTCAAGATTAACCCACCATCCCATGCTCCATTATTAACAAATTGCTAAACTAGCAAAAAGAGCAAGACATGAGTAAGAATCTAAGAGAAATCAAAAAGGCTACACGAAAATCATTTTCAGCAGAGCAGAAGATCCAGATTGTTCTTGAGGGCCTACGCGGAGAAATTTCAACATCTGAACTATGCCGTAGAGAGGGAATTGCCACTGTAACTTATTACAAGTGGTCAAAGGACTTTCTAGACGCAGGGAGGAATGGTCTGACATTAGGAACCAAGCGCAATGCCACCAGCGAAGAAGTTAAAAATCTTAGAGGCGAAAACTCCGATCTTAGTAGAGCAGCATCAGAACAGATGCTTGAAAATGTTCGCTTAAAAAAATCATTGGGAATACTAGTCTAAAGAAGTCAAGGTTCAAGAAAATGAACATTGATGAGAAGATGACACTTCTACTTGCAGTACAGGAGAGCGGTTTTAAAGTAACCGAGGCACTGAAACCTCTTGAAGTGCCTCGCTCTACTTATTACAGATGGAAAGCAAGACTTAAGAAGGAGGGAGTTCTAGGACTTGAAGATAAGAGGCCCATACCCAAGAAGCAGTAGAATGCAATTACTCCCGATGAAGAGGAGATCATTTTACAAACAGCGAATAAGAATCCAGAGATGTCTTCTAGAGAAATCAGCTACGCGATAACAGATAGCAAGCACTTCAGCGTTAGCGAATCTACTGTTTATCGAATCTTAAAGCGAGAGGGACTGATTAGGGCGTCGACGATTGAAAGCGTACCTGCTGCTAAGGAGTACCATACAAAGCCTGGGCATGTGAACGAACAGTGGTAAACAGATGCAACCTACCTTCATGTTGAAGGATGGGGATGGTTTTATCTGATCTCGTTTTAGATGACTTCTCCAGAAAGATCATTAGCTGGAAGATAATGGATTCGATGACTGCAGAGGACTTTGCAGAAGTCATTGAGGATGCCTGTGATAAAGCAGGGGTTGCC
>JAGLCH010000146.1 GCA_023146355.1 Bacteriovoracaceae bacterium
CACTTGTACCCAACAGCAATTTTATAGGAGTAAATCCCATTTTCTCTGTTTCCCCTTCACTACCAACGGGAATAGCACTAAATTCATCTACAGGTGTCGTATCGGGAACTCCAACTATAGAAAAGATTGATACCTCTTATGTCTTTACTGCAACAACAACTGGAGGATCCACAAGTACTGAATTCGATATTGCTGTAGTTACCCCCACAATCTTAATCTCCCTAAGCTATAGCGATTTACAAGATCCTACCAACTATCTCAAAGATGAAGAAACAGTTAATTTGATCGCCCCAACCCTCGACGGTGTTGCCACAAAATGGGAAATTGATAATAACCTTGGGGGGACGAATACGGCCGCTTGCCCTCAAATCAATAACAATGGTCAACTATATGACAATATTGAAATGGTAGAGGGGCTTTGCTTTAATTCATCCAATGGCCATATCACTGGGACACCAACAAATGAATCCCTTCCCACTCCTACGACATTTACAGTCAAAGCATCGAAGACAAATCCGGTATCATCTGTGTCTACATCATTTGCACTTCGTATTATTGAGGCACCACAAAATCTAGTCTATCCTCAAAGTACTCTAGTTGAAATCACCCTTAGTGCAGATACAGGACTCACAAATACAAAAAAGGGGCATTACATCATGCTTCCGAGTAGTAATAGAAGCGCATGTAATTTTGGGAAAATCGAAGGGGTTTCCTCAGATGGTTACACTATATTAATTGCGAGACACAACCCATCTGAACTCAACCGGATATCAACTGGAGATATTGCAGAGCAAATTTCAACAACTTTGGTTGATAATACAAACCTAAACTGTACCCCAACTGCCACAGCTACCACTTTAAATGCTGCTGAGATGACAGTACCTATACTAATTGCAGGAGCTCCAACTGTTGTAAATATAGTTAATGTTTATGAGTCAGGCCAAACGTTTAAACTGACTCCCACTCTTACCACAGGACCTGCGGCCCAAGATGCTGCCTACTTTACCATCTCGAATAAATATGGCAATCCAGTCCAAATAATCACTCAGGATATGATTAATGATGAGGAGCAGAGTTATATTCAAAATGACCTCGGCAAAACATTTATCAATGATAACTTTTATACCTTTGATAAAGAGGATGGAATTGTTGCGGGAAAAGTCTCAATATCATTTGAACCAATAGAGCTTATAATCACTACAAAAAATGAAGTAGGTGAAGCAACATATAACCTCAAACTATCTCCTGTGGTTCAGGCCCCTAGTTATTTGAACTACTCAAAACAAGTTGTTATTAGAGTTCACGATGCTAGTCAATTTCAAGAAGGCGAAGAGATTGGCACCCAAGATGGCGCTCGTGGAAAAATCATTTCAAAATATACAGACCCTAATTCGTTTAGTGAGATTCTTGTAGTTGATATTGAAGAGGGGGAGTTTGAAGAAAATGACTCCGTTGATGATAATTTTCCATTTCACTCTGAAGAAACTGATGTTAGCGGATACGTAAAGATTACAGCACAAGAAGGCAATATCTTTAAAATTGGGGAGTACATCACAAGTGATAATGCTGCCCTTGGGATTGTTTACGACGTGCAAGGAGTAAACATATACCTCAAGCTTCTCAATGGGCAATTTGGTCAGGGAGAATCAATTGATAATAGCTTCCCATATAGTGCTCGCGAAACCAAAATCATACAAGTCAATAATCATTCCCTGATCGATGGATATACAGCAACACTAACAATACTAACCGGTGGACTTCCCTCTGCGATTATTCTTCCTCGGGTAGGAGATCAGGTTGTATCTGGTATAAGCACAGCTCAGATAGCCTATGTTCCCCACTCTCATACCGCTATAGCTATTGTCGACGTCGCTCCAGATCCAGCAGATATCGGGCAGGTACTTTCAACAAATAGTACCAATGCGGTAGGTTCAATTTCTCGATCTGCGGGCACAAGTGTCTACATAACAGAGGCCACAAACACACTAAAGGCCGGAGACTTACTTG
>JAGLCH010000147.1 GCA_023146355.1 Bacteriovoracaceae bacterium
CACCTATGAACTCAATTGATGAAGAACTTGAAAAAGCTTTTGGAGAAGAATTTGACAGTAGTAACGAGAGTAATCTCGATATGAATAAAACAGACGTAGTAAAGACTGAGCTGCAAGGGGTAATTGACCAGGAGGTTGATGATCTACTTAAAGGCCGTGAAGTTGAAGCTATTCATGATGAGGTGGCCCCTGTGGAAATTGATAATGTCGTTGAAATGTCAACTCCTGTACCAGCTGAAACGCAAATGTCATTTTCAATGAGTGGCAATGCAACAATCAATCTTAACTTTGAATTTGCCGGACAAAAAGTAGCACTTCATGTAAATGAAGAGGACGGATTTACCATCGAGATGGATGGTGGTGTAAAGTTCAGTATTCCTGTGATAGACAAGGCTCAGATAAAAAAAGCTAGCTAAGGACTATTATGGCCGTAAATATTCTCGGAGGGAGGCTTAAAGGGCTGTCCCTTCGTGTACCAAAGGGGGACGTTGTACGTCCCACTTCTGTTTTATTAAGACGTCGAATGTTTGATTCTCACCAAGATTTTACAGGAGAAATTTTTATTGATGCATGCGCCGGAACTGGCGCTGTTGGTTTTGAGGCCTGGTCTAGGGGCGCTCAAAAAGTAATTTTAATTGAGCCCAATCGTTCTATTTTCAATTATATCAAACAAAATATTAGCGCAATTGGTTCTCGCTTTAAAGATGACATAAATGAGAGGCCAATTGAATGTAATTCCAGTGATATTGAAAAGTGGTTTGACCGTTTTTTGACAATGTATAGCGGTCTTTGCGAGGAGGAGCAGGAGAATACCATCTTCTTTTTTGACCCACCTTATGAGCTGATTGAACTCTATGAGAAAATCCTTTTCGAAAAATTTTCAGGAGATTGGTATAAAGGGGAAATTTGGATTGAATCTGATACTCAAAAAGGTAAAAAACCAGAGTTTTGGATAAGAGACAAAATAAAAGAAATTAAGCTCTTTAAGCAAGGTACAACCTATCTACTTCGAACATATTTGTGTTAGCATATCTAGGCAATTGATTAGAGAGGTCATTTTGAAAAGAGCCATTTATGCAGGATCATTTGATGTTTTTACTAATGGTCATAATAATATTTTACAACGAGCACTAAAGCTCTTTGATCAAGTTATTATTCTTGTGGCGGAATCGCCAACTAAAAGTGGGCTTCTTGATTTTGATGAGCGCATTAAAGTTATATCAGAGCATTTTAAAGATGATGACCGCATAATTGTTGATCACTGGTCAAGTTTAACTGCTGATTATGCTCGTGAAAATAATGTTCGTTTTTTGGTGAGAGGATTGCGTCCAACTGGTGATTTTGATTCCGAGTATCTTCTGGCAAGAATTAATAAAGAACTTAATGGTGAGATAGAAAGTATCTTTCTCATGGCAGATAATAAGACAGACTACATCTCAACCTCCATGGTTAAAGAAGTATGGAATCATGGGGGCGATATATCTCCCTTCGTTCCCTGCACAGTCTTAAAGTTTCTAAAAAATAAAATTTCCTAAGGAGCCTCCAATGAAAATAAGTTCTCGTGTTCAAGGAATTGCTGAGAGTGTTACCCTAAAGCTAAATGCAAAAGCGGTGGCCCTGAGTGAATCTGGAAAAAAGATTTATAATCTGACTGCTGGACAGTTGCCCTTCATGCCAATGGAGGAATTTGTTGATGCCATTCGTGCAAAAAGCGGAGAGCTGAAGAGTTATCAGTACTGCCCTGCAGCGGGGTTTCCTGATCTTAGAAAATGTATTATTAAACACATTGAAAAAACTCGTTTTATCGATTTCAAAGAAGCGGGTGTAGAAGTCGATGCAATTATTAGTAACGGCGCTAAACATTCACTTTATAATGTCTTAACAACTTTGATTGATAGTGGCGATGAAGTTGTAATGATGGCGCCATACTGGATTTCTTACACCGAGATGATCAAGCTTTGTGGTGGGACCCCAGTAATTGTTAATAGCACCATGGACTCAAATTTTGTTCCATCACTTGATGAACTTAAGTCTGCTATTAATAAAAATACAAGAGTACTTATGATTAATAGCCCTAATAATCCATCGGGAACTCATTATCCCGAAAAATGGGTTGAAGGTGTTGCTAAGCTACTTTCTGAAAACCCTCAGGTTTCAATAATTAGTGATGAAATCTATTATGAACTAAACTATAGCGGGGAAGTTCCAACATTTGTTTATCAATATGATAAGTCTCTTTTAGAGAGGACAATTATTATTGATGGTATCTCTAAGACATTAGCGAGTACTGGCCTTCGCTTGGGGTATATTGTGGCACCCAAAGCATTGACAGGTTATATCGCAAAACTTCAGGGGCAAACTTCATCTGGATCAAATAGTTTGATTCAACGAGCTTTCTTTGAGCTTGGACCTGATAAGAGCTCTACATTCTTGAAGCCAATTAATACCCATTTAAAGGGGAATGCAGAGCTACTAAAAGCAAAACTTGAAGAGTATGGACTTTCTGCTTGTTGGTATAATTCTACTGCGGCCTTTTACTTCATGGTTGATTTCTCAAAAACGCCCCGTTTTGCTCAGTTCGCAAAGGAGAGTGAGGGGGATTACGCAGCTTCAATTTGTGAAGCGGTACTAGAAAATCATGGGATTGCTATGGTTCCTGGAACTGATTTTGGTATTCCCAATTCCGGGCGAATTAGTCTGGTACTTGATTCTGCACCTTTTTCTGAGGCCTTAGATATTCTCTTCACCTATTTAAGAGGGTAGGGAAACATCCTCCCCCTAACTTAATAGTCTTCGATACGTCATAATATACTCTGAGGGAACGTTTCTCTCGGGGTATATTATGAACAATATTGTAATTATATTAATTATTTTTCTAATGCTTTCTGGATGCGGAAAGCCTGACGATACAACAGAGCGTGAGATTGCTGTTGAGACTTCATATATTTTGATGTCGAGGGGTAACTGTCAGGGTGCGATAGATATTTTAAATTCTGTAACCCAAAGTAATACTGATGCAAAATTTCTTCAGGCAAAGTCACTGGCATACGCCTGTAGAGCAGGGTACTCCACCGTTAAATTATTTGGGTCTGATCTTGGAGAGTTTGCTTCTGCCCCAAGCTTTATCAATGGTTTTGTAAACTTTAGCACTTCTTCTTTAAGGGTTGAGGTCGATGACAATAATTTTAACGACCTTCAAGAGGCAATTGATATCTTACTCTATGCTGGAGGTATTAAAGCAACACAACAACCAACTTCCGCAAGGCGTGCACAATTTTTTTCGAAAGCAGATCTGGGTGAAATTGATGCCCAGCTAACTTATATGATTATGGTTCAGCTAGGGATGTATTTTCGTTATTACGGAAATGTAGATGCCGCAGGGACAAAGGGG
>JAGLCH010000148.1 GCA_023146355.1 Bacteriovoracaceae bacterium
TTTGCATCACTGATTTCTGAAAATACTCCAGCAAAGTCTGGTCTATATTTTAAAGTTTTAAATAGTGATTCAGAGAATGCATTGTCGTCACTCACTCTTGCCCTGCTAAAGGAGGGTACTACTCCTAGCTTCTGAAGTGTGGCAAGCATCGTAGCCCCTTTCATGGGGCCTCCGTTATCTGAATGGAGTACTAGCTGGTCGGCTAGAATACCTTCCGCAATACAGATTCTTTCAAGTAAGGCTGCGGAGTGTTCCATTGACTCACAATTAAAAAGATCATAACCAACAATCTTCCGACTAAATACATCCATAAAAAGATAGAGATAAAAGTATTCGCCTTTAATTCCTGATTTTAAATATGTAATGTCCCAACTCCATAGCTGATTCGGCCCTGTTGCAACAAGTTCTGCCGGCCTTTTCTTTTCTGGTGGCTTTGATTTTCCCCTGTGAATAAGCATCTTTCTTTCCTTCAGGACTTTATAGAAACTTGATTCGCTAGCAATATACTTATTTCGGTCGGCCAGTGTTGCAACTATTTGCCAAGGTGATTTATCTACAAACTCTTTTGAATTAGCAGTAGCAATAAGCTCGTTCTTAACCTCATCACTCAGCTTGTTCTTTGGTGTTGTTAGTGGACCTTGCCTCTTATCCTTAAGATCATTCTTCCATTTATTAATAGTTCTTAGATCAACTCCAAGGTCGATACAGGCCTCTTTCTTAACTCCACCGTTTGCTACAGCTTCATCAACAAGTGTAATAGCTTCCAATTTATCAACTTCCACTACTCGTCGTCCTCGTCGTCTATCGTCCCCCATATCTCGTGACTTTTTTTTAGAAGAATGATTCTCGCACTTTGTCTCGCGAGGGCCACCTGAGCTTGTCTAAGCTCTCTCTTTAGTTGTTTCTCTTGCTTTCTTAGCTCTTTCACTTCAGTGTCGAGTTTTGGACGACCTTTGGATACTGGTAATTCTAGAAAAACAGATTTGAAACCTTCGAGGTCACTTGTATGAAGACCGTTTGACCTTAGATATTCTCCAAGCTCCTGATCTGTCATGGAAGATGTTTGAATAACGGCCTCAAGCTTTTGCTCAGGCGTCCATTTTTTTGCAGTTTTATTTTTAATTTTTCCCATGACATAAGTATTAGCATACTTTTTCTTCCAGCTATAGAGAGTCGATGGGGAAACTCCAACTTTTGTGGCAGTGCCAGTTAGTCCTAGAGAGCTTTGGGATAGAAGCTTCTCCACAGCAGACTTCTTAAATCCTTCAGTGTAGGTCCTCTTGTTGTATTCTGTCATTCATTCCTCAATTCCGCCCCTCGCGAACTCCTCTCTCCATAAGGTCGAGAGCTTTCACTCGGGTTTATATTAAATTTTAAACTGAGGTGCAAACTTTCCTAACATAGGGGGATTTTCTCTATCAAAAACATTTATAATATTTCTTTTTATAAAACGAAAAAAACACTCTTCATTTTTTCGTAACTCATTTTCTTTTTCTGA
>JAGLCH010000149.1 GCA_023146355.1 Bacteriovoracaceae bacterium
AGGTGGTCTCGCAGTATGTGTGACAGAGTGTTAATTAATCTTGTGTAGAAAATAATGCGATACCTTTTAAGCTCAAAAGGTATCGCAACTTTGTATTTTTAGTTGGCCCACTTAACCAAACCGGGAATAAACGATTGCGCCAGATTTCTGTGCCCCGGAAGAATACGAACAGTATAACCATAACGTCCTCCCTGAGGACAAGGTATCATGGCAGAGAAAGTAGTGACACTACCATCAGAACTCTCCTTCTTCATTCGCTCACGAATAGGTACTTTAATCTGATCATCATTATCAAGTGTGCCGTAATAAACTTCTACAATAAGATTATCGGCCTTAATCTCACCTAATCTAAGGCGAGCTTTTACACAAACATCAGTACCAGAATAAATGATTTCTTGCTCAGGAGCTTCGATTTCAATTATCTCTATTTCTTCCCATTCTTTCTCAGTAGCACAGCGCCACTTTGACAGATCCTTCGCACCTTTATAGTCATCACAGGTGAGAGTCTCATTAAGCTTTTCCGCTTTGACATAGTAGTTTTTAATATAGTCGATGACCATTCTATGAGCGTTGAAACCCTCACCGCACTCGCGAATAGCATTTTTCATCATCTCGATCCAACCACTTGGAATTCCCATCTCATCACGAGAATAATAGAGAGGAACGACATCGTCCTCAAGAACTCGATAAAGAAGACTTGCCTCCATTGAATCTTGATACTCTAAATCGTCATAAGACTCTGCATGGCCAATAGGCCAACCATTTTTTCCATTATAAGCTTCGTCCCACCAACCATCTAAGATTGAAACATTAAGTGCACCATTCATTGCGGCCTTCATTCCCGAAGTTCCCGAGGCCTCCATGGGTCGACGCGGGTTGTTTAACCAGACATCTACACCCTGAACTAGATAACGTGCCATATCGAGGTCGTAGTCTTCGAGAAAAACAACTGAGCGGTAAAGCTCCGGAAGTTTTGCAAGATCGGCAATACGCTTAATAATTTCTTTTCCAAGCTGATCGGCCGGATGCGCCTTTCCTGCAAAAATAATTTGAACTGGACGGTCAGCATTATTTATCAAATGCATAATTCTATCTACATCTTCAAAAAACATTGCACCACGTTTATATGGGGCAAAACGCCTTGCGAATCCAATGGTTAATGCATTTGGATTTAGTACATCCTTTACTTTTGAAAGCTCACTAGCAGAGGCACCACGCTTTTTGTACTGTAATTTTAGACGTTCTCTTACGTATTGAATTAGCGCTTTTTTTCTATCAACATGCCCATGCCATAATTCGTGATCTGGAACTTCATCCACAACCTTCCACATATTAAAATCGGCAATTTCACGAACATGGGAAGTTTGTGAATAACGAGCAAATAGTTTTTCAAAGCTACTGCTAAGCCATGTACTAGAGTGAACACCATTTGTTACATGACCAATGGGTATTTCATCATATGGAATATCAGGGAAAATATTTTGCCACATTCCGCGTGAAACATGACCGTGAAGTTTTGCGACTCCATTACACATACTTGAAAATTTTAGAGCAAGTACAGTAAGGCAGAAATCTTCCTCGTGATTATGCGGTTCCTCTCTTCCAAGAGATAAGAAATCTTCCCAACGAAGGCCCAAACGTTTTTGAACAAAATTACCAAGATAGTGCTTGATCGCATCACAGTGAAAACGTTCGTTGCCCGCCGGAACTGGAGTATGGGTTGTAAAAATATTTGTTCCCCAAATAACTTCTTTAGCCTCTTCAAAGCTGAGCATCTTATTTTCCATAAGGTGACGAAGACGTTCTAAAATAAGAAGTGCGGAGTGCCCTTCATTGATATGATAAGCATCTGGTTCAATCCCTAGAGATTTTAATGCCTGAACCCCACCAATTCCAAGTAAAATTTCTTGGCGCAATCTCATGTCACGATCGGCCTCATAAAGGCGCTTTGTAATATCACGATGCCTTGGATGGTTGCAATGAAGGTTAGTGTCAAGAAGGTAGAGATTCACCCTTCCCACTTGTACTTTCCAAATTTGATAAAAAACTTCATCCCCCCCAATATCCATTGAAAGTATAATAGGACGTCCCTTTTCATCTTTCTCTAGAACAACAGGCATACTGAAAAAGTCATTTTCAGGATATGATTCCTGTTGAATGCCTTCTGCATTTAACCCCTGTCTAAAATATCCTTGTCTATAAAGAAATCCCACAGCAACGAGGGGAACCCCAAGGTCACTAGCAGACTTAAGGTGATCTCCAGCGAGAACACCTAGCCCTCCAGAGTAAATTGGAAGTGATTCATGAATTCCAAACTCACAACAAAAATAGGCAACCGTAGATTTTTCACGAGGTCCATATTGCTCTTCAAACCAGGGTTTACTACTCATATAGGTTGTAAACTGAGAATGTACAGCTTGAAGTTCTGCGATAAAACTATCGTCCTCTGCCAATTCCTCTAGTCTCTCTTGGGGAACATCACACAAAACACGAAGGGGATTTTTATGTGCGCTAATCCAAAGCTCAGGATTGATTTTTTTAAAAAGTTGTCTTGCCTCCCAGTTCCATGAAAACCACATATTATTGGCAAGTTCAAGAAGTGGTGCCAATCGAGGCGGAGTTGTGGGGAGAGCAGTAAAGGTGTGTAGTTTCATTCAATCATCCTTGATCTTATATAACTTTATTTAAAACTAAATTCTAACTGATGCCTTTAAAATATCCTAGCAGTGAATTCCCCTGCTATTAAGGGTCAATCTCAAATCGTTGACAACATTTGAATACACTACAAATGCCTCATGAGGTGTCGCATATGGGCTGAAGTAATTATGTACTGCACCATCCTCCATACCTTTGGTGGAGGCGTAGTAGAAATGATCAGAACACAGAAGCTTTCTCCATGTATGGATAAGGTCTATATCCTCTGACTGCTTGATAGGTTTTTCTAGATCGTATGCCAAATCCATTGCAGAGTTTTGTAGATCATTTCCCATCCATGCAGATAGGTCTCTGGCCTCATCTGCCCATGAAGTAAACTGAGGAACATCAATTGGCCCTACAGAGGAATAAGTATCCACGACCTCACTCGGTGTAAGAAAATCAAATCCTTGTCGACTAAGAATTTGCTCGGGTAATTCAGACAAAAAACCAAAAATCCCAGAGTCCTTACCGTGGTGCTCTCCAAATGTTTCATAATCCATAAACAGGTTTACAACCTCACCTGCACTATTAAGATTATGAATCCACTTGGCATACTTTTTTGCCGTAAGTGGATATTCCGCCCAATTTTTATCAGTAAAACGAAATGCGATATCATCTGAAAGTTTATAATTTTTAAGTAAAAGTTTTAAGTTCTTAGTTCCGGAAGCACCATAAACAAAGTTTGAACTTCGCCATTTCAGGATTCTATCGGCACCTTCCGCAAGTATAGTTTTAAATCCCATCTCTTCAATAGCAGAGGCAAGATCATTATTATATACGAGTTCAGTATTTCGAAATGTTGTAGGAGTTACACCAAAGACTTCTTTAATTTTTTCAGTATGCATATTTACCTGGGAGGTAAATTCTTCTTTTGATTTAACGAATGCAAGAGAGTGGTAATAAGTCTCAGCAAGAAGTTCTACGCAGCCTGTTTTAACGAGAGCGCGATATGACTCAATAACTTCTGGGGCATATTTTTCAAATTGCTCAAGCGCCATTCCACTAATACTAAATGATATTTTGAATTTACCACGGTGCTTTTTTATTAATTGAAGTAGAAGTTCATTGGTAGGAAGATAACTATTTCTAGCAATCTTTTGCATGATCTCACGGTTACCTTCAATGTCTTCATAATTATGATCGGTTCCAATATTAAAAAAGGAATAATCTCGTCTTAGACGAAATGGTTGGTGAACCTGAAAATAGAAACAAACTGATGTTCTCATACTCACTCCTAAGCGTGGTGTGAAATAATAATAAAAACCAGTCTCTCAAAGTATCATTCTAAAATGCGTACAAGATATATGTGTGTGTGTGTGTATGTATCTTTGTATGCTAGTTCTTTATTAAATGGACCTTATCACTAGAAGTGAAACCAACTCCAGATATTTAGTTTACCCCTGAAATTGTTTCAGGGTGTTGTTATAGATGCCCAATACTTCATCTGCCGCTTTGTCCCAGCTGATACCATCTAACTCTTTAAAACTCCTAAGAGCTAAGTCCTTAGTATATTCGGGGTCCTCTAACAGGTCCACGATTTCTGCTGCCAACTTATCAACATCCCAGAAATCAACCTTACGTACATTTTCAAGAACCTCTGCAACTCCGGACTGCTTTGAAATAATCAAAGGGATCTTGTGCTTTAATGCTTCAAGTGGAACGATGCCAAAGGGCTCAGAAACGGAAGGCATGATAAATATATCGCTAATTGCAAATAGATTCTCTCTTTGAGCAGGCCCTAAAAAACCTGTAAAATGAAAGCGATCAGCTATTCGATACTTTGCCATAAGCTCAATCATTTCAGGAGTCATATCTCCGCTACCGGCCATAATAAAGCGAACATTCTTCATTTTCTTCATTACAATATTAGCAGCGTGAATAAAGTATTCGGGACCTTTTTGAGTCGTAATACGACCAAGAAAAAGAACCAGTCGATCCTTATCAAAAGAGGATTGAGCTACGATTTGATTAATCGCATCCATGTCATCTTTTTCAACTCCGTTATAAACGACTTTTATCTTGCGTGGATCTTGATTATACTTCTCAATTACAATATCCCGGGTACGCTTACTAACAGTGATAATTTGATCTGCCATATCCATACCGTATTTCTCTATGGCGTAGATTTCAGAGTTACAATTATTACTTGTACGATCAAACTCAGTAGCGTGAACATGTACTACAAGCGGCTTGCCACTAACCTTCTTGGCCTCGATGCCTGCTTGATAAGTCATCCAGTCATGGGCATGAATAATTTCGAAGTCTTCCTGAAGAGCAATATGCTTACCCACCACGGCGTAGCGGCTAACCTCAGTCATAAGGTTGCTACCATAATTCCCCGACGCCTCTAATGAATGAAAAGTATCATCCGTTATGAGTCCCTCAGAACGCTTACGATGAAGCTCCGTAAGATAGCTGACGTACGTTTCATTATCCATATATGGGTGAAGTGCGGAATCAACTTTGTAGGTTTTAAGAATCGTACTTATTTCTTCTTCAACAGTGGTTTCTGCCATTTTAATGCGCTTAACATTTTTAGGTCCCACAATGCTAACAGGGGCATCAGAGTAATCGCCTGTAGTTTTGGGGAGAACAAAAGTGATATCAACTCCAAGTTGACTCATGGATTTGGTTAGGCCAAAACAGGCCGTACCTAAGCCGCCGCTGATATGGGGAGGAAACTCCCATCCAAACATCAAAACTTTCATGAAACAAACCCTTCCTAAGTGTCCCGCAACAAAGATAAGATATGATAGGCCGTCAATGATATGAACACAAAGAAAAATTAGTTTCTTAAGAGAAAATTAAGGTAGCGTAAGCAAGAGAATACTTGATCAAACTACCCTAGTAACCGTAACCTTGGGCCAAAGTGTTTTTATTCCGATAGAGTAAAAGATAAATCACCACCGAAATATCAAGAGGGTAAAATGAAAGATGCAAAGATTCTTGCTGTAGATGATGACTTCAGAAACCTAGAAATCATTAAAGAGATTGTAGAAGATCACTATAATCTAAATACCGCGATTTCTGGAGAAGAGGCACTCATGATAATTCAAGAAAGCATGCCTGACATAATATTACTTGATATTATGATGTCCGGTATCGATGGGTATGAAGTGTGCCAACGAATTAAATCTTTGGAAGGCATTGTCCCCCCAAAGATCATTTTAGTATCAGGAAAAGCACTAGTTGAGGAGAGGCTAAAGGGTTATGAGCTTGGTGCTGATGATTACCTCACCAAACCTTTTAACGACGATGAGTTACTTGCAAAGATCAATGTATTTCTCAAGTTAATCGCGACGGAAAAAGAACTGCGAGAACTAACAACAAACCTTGAGGATCAAGTTCAAGTTAGAACAAAGCAACTTATCGAATCTGAAAAAATGGCATTTTTAGGAATGCACATGGCCGAAGCGGTTCATAATTTAAAAAACCCTCTTACAATCATAAAGGCCGCAGCACAAAAGCTTAGCAAAGAGCTTCCAGAGAATCGTTATCTTGAAAAAATAGCTCGAGGTGGAGAAAAGCTTAATGTCATCATTGCTAGTATTCTACAAGCTGAAGAAAGCAGTACTGATATTGCCGAAATCGACCTCAATAAACTCCTCCAGGCAGAGATGGATATGCTGAGAGATAAACCTGTTTTTTCAGAGGATACAAAAATAGTCTGGGAACTTGGAGAAGTCAAAACAGTAAGGGGATCAGAGATTCACTTTTCTCAGATTTTCTCAAATCTCCTCGGAAATGCTATTGATGCTCTACACGATGCAGATAAGAAAGAGCTAAAAATTAAGACACAACCTATTACTGGAATGGTAGAGATATCAATTTCAGACTCTGGAACTGGAATTTCAAAAGAAAACATCGAGAAAATCTTTAATCCATTTTTCACAACGAAACCAATTGAAGCAGAAGAGGGAGAGCCTACTGGTACAGGACTTGGGCTTCCTTCGTGTAAAAAAATGGTTGAATCATATGGTGGTAAGATTGAAGTAAGCTCACAGCAAGATGTTGGAACAGAGTTTAAAATAACTCTCCCACCTCACCATTAATTAATTTAATTTTATTGGCCCTGGTAAGTTTTTTTATCCGGGCCTCACGTTTAGAAGCAATAGATCGGTTCTCTACTTTCTCACGATATACGATTTGTTTTGGAATAGACGAACGAAAAAACTTCGCTCCTTTTTTCTTGCCACAGTGCTCCTGAAACCTACGATCAACATCAGTTGTTATTCCAGTATAGAGTTTCCCATCCTCCGTTTCAATAATATAGAGAAACCAATCACTCATCTTTTAACCCTATAAAACTAAATTTCTCCAGATCAAACAGCCCCTTATCACTTAGCTTGAGCGTTGGAATAACAGGAAGTGCTAAAAAGGCCATCTGTAAAAATGGAGCATCCAAAGTCACACCCATTCCTTTAAATGTCTTATGAAGTTGCATCTGATCTTTAACAATCTCAGGTGCAGACTTCATACTCATAAGTCCTCCAATAGGAAGATCCAAAGAGAAGAGAATCTTTCCATCTTTTGCTGTACAAAAGCCGCCTCCCTTCTTAATTAGATGATTTACAGCTTTTGCCATATCTTTGTCATTCGTACCAGTAACAACTATATTGTGGCAATCATGAGCAACGGATGATGCTAGTGCCCCCGCCTGAAGACCAAAGCCCTTCACCAAACCAATTGATGGGGCCTGCTCATTTCCGTATCGCTCAATTACTGAAATTTTCAAAATATCATTATCCTCAAATGTCGCTCCATTATGGATGACTTTAAGATGCTTTGTAATAATTTCACCAGGAATAACTTCCATTACATTGTAAGTTCCTTCTGTAAAATTTAAAGCAAAGCTCTCGTCCGTTAGAGGCCTACGGTCCATAGTATTTTCAATAGGAGGATTAGAGTTATTAAATTTATCACTAACACGCTCCTTCAGTTTTAGATCGTCAAGGGGAACTCCCTTAACAAAGACTTTATTTATAATAACTTTTTCGACATCACTTATCAGTAAAATGTCGGCCTGCATCCCCGGAGCGATTAGGCCAAGTCTCTTAAGTCCAAAGTGGCGGGCCGGAGAATAGGTTGCCACTCGATATGCCACATGAGATGCCAATTTATTTTCTTGAATAAGGTGACGTACCATTGAATCGATGTGACCATCATTTTTAATTTCATAAGGATTTCGATCATCAGTACACAACATACAGTTCATTGAATTAAATTCAGTAATTACAGGGCCAAGCTCTTCGAGATTTTTTGCAACAGTCCCCTCTCGAATCATCATAAACATTCCCTTCTGGAGCTTCTCAATGGCCTCATCTGCCCGTATTGTCTCATGGCAGTTTTTAACTCCACCTGCAATATAGGCATTTAAATCTTTTCCCCTAAGAAGCGGGCAATGGCCGTCTATACTAAGTCCATCAAACAATTCTATTTTATCAAGCACACCATCATCTCCACTTATAACACCGGGATAATTCATTACTTCTCCAAGGCCCATAACGCTGGAGTGATCACGTAAACCCTTCATTGCTTTTATGTCGAGTTCACCGGCATTAGTCTCAAATCCCTTCAGGGCAGGAACACAAGAACTGATTTGAACAAATTGATTTTGATCAGCGGCCTCACTACACCGAAGAAACCACTCGACACCTTTTTTTCCCATAACATTTGCAATCTCATGGGGGTCGCAGACGATTGAAGTAGTACCCCTTGGAAGTGTTTCTTTTTCAAATTCAAAAGGGTGCATCATTGAAGATTCAACATGAAGATGAGAATCAATAAAACCAGGAGTTGCAGTCATGCCTTTCCCGTCAACTACCCTTTCCGCCAAAGCATCAGAATACTCTATTCCAATTCCAGCAATTGTTCCGCCAACTACGACAATTGCTGATTCAGTACTTCCACCGTTAATAAGGTCCATCAATTTAATATTTTTGATTAAAAGGTCTGCTTTTGCATCACCTCTGGCAACAGCAAGTACTGCCTTCATCTCTTGACGATCAATTTTTTGGGTTTTCTTGTTTATAATACTCATCACTTATATCCGTTGTTTCACACTTTATTATTAGTGTATACTTACTCATTCATTGAAAAATCATCTACCATCCTAATCGGAAAATGAAGGTTAAATGTTTAGAGCAGTTGTCTTACTCATTACAGCAGCAGGTCGCTCTTCTAGAATGGGGAAGGCCAAGGGTACTGTAAAAATAGGGAAACATGAGCTTCTCGAAACCCATATAGATAATTTCAAAAAAGCATTCCCCAGCTCACCAGTATATCTTGTCGTAGGCCATCACATCGCAGAATACAGTCACTACGCTGATAAAGTAAAATTCATCCAAAATGAGAACTATGAATTAGGACAATTCTCATCAATCAGTATTGGCCTTCACAATTTACCTGAAGTGACTCATGCGCAGGTATTGCTTCAACCAGTAGACCTTGCACCTGTACCGCCAGATATTTATCTGGCACTAGTAACAGCTGCTCCCGAAAAGGAAGTTGTGAAACCTGTATATAATAACAAAAGTGGTCATCCAATTTTACTAAGAGGCGAAGTACTCAAGTCAATTTTAAGTGCGCCCCCTACCCAGCGACTAGATCAAATTTTAAAAGACAGGCACCTTTCCACAGTTAAGTGGATTGAAGTAACTACAGAAAACATTACAACCAACCTAAATTCTCCTCAGGAACTGAGGGCCTATATAAAGGACAATCTATGAAAGTATTAATGGATCTTTGCATCGTACCAATTGGTGTTGGAACTTCTGTTTCAAAATATGTGGCTGAGTGTCACCGTGTCTTAGAAAAGCTTGGACTAAAAAACCAACTCCACTCATATGGAACAAACATTGAGGGCGAGTGGGATGATGTGATGAAAGCAGTTAAAATGTGCCACGAAAAGGTTCATGCCATGGGAGCTCCAAGAATAACAACGACGATAAAACTAGGCACTAGAATTGACCGCGACCAAACCATGGAAGACAAAATTAATAGCGTGGAG
>JAGLCH010000015.1 GCA_023146355.1 Bacteriovoracaceae bacterium
CAATAGAAAGTTTTGCAGCGAGGGGACGATAAGGAGTTAGTAACTGATACCAGGAAAGGGATTAGGATTATAAATCGACCGGTGAATTAAGGATGAAGGCCCGCAGTCGAGTACACAACAGGGCAGTTACGATGAAGTTTCGACTAAACTTACACTTCTTGGCCATAATTTTCACGCTTTTAGCGAGCTCCATTGCTATTGGACGAGATTATATCATATATAGCATTGTGCAGGATTTCCCCATGGGACGCCCTAATGAGATTCTTAAAAAGAACTTTTATGTCAACTTAGGATCAAAACAGGGTGTTAAGGAAGGTGTTGTGTTAGATGTCTATCGCAATATTTCTCGCAATGATCCATATAAAAATAAGAAAACATACCATCATAAAGTAAAAATCGGCGAGCTAGAGGTTCTTCACACAGAGGGTGAAAATGCAATTGCTTCACTAAAAAAAATTCTTGCAGAAACTGAGACAGCGCCATTATTTGAAATCAGTAAATTTATGATTGGTGACAAAGTCTCAGTAAAGATTGATTAAAATCTAAACAATCTCTCGCTCACGTGAGCGAACTGCATCGCGACGGTCACGAACCATTTGAATCATTTTGTCGATCGCATTTACTGTCTTGCGCATGCGCTGAAGCTCTTTAGAGTCTTCATCTACTGCTTTTTCAATTGAGTTTAATACAAAGCCTCCCATTCCCTGAGCAATAACAAGCTGATTGCTTAAGTCATGAAGGAATGATCTTTCATGTAAAATACTCTCTTTATCTACCGCAATGCCTTCTGACATTAATATCTCCTGGAAACCTATTCAATTATTTTATATTTCACTAACTTACAAAGTATATTCTTATCTCTAACTTCTAGCAAATTCACAGCTAAGATATAATCTTTTCCGGGTATAATATCTTTGTACTCATCTACCCTGACTTTTACTGACCTGATCATCACTCCACAATAAGCTCCCTTCATGGGAAAATTGTAGTAGTAATTATCCCTTTTACGCTCAACCGACTTACATCTGCTGAGTATTACTATTTTTTTTGAATTCATATTACCTCCCATTTAATTAATGCACCAAAACACCTGCACCGACACCACTAACTGACTGAAACTAGATGGGTTTTGAATCATATGGAGAACAATATTTTCACTAGGAAAAGATTTTAGCTATAACTTGATCCAATCTTCCCGTAGAATAAATCTTTGACATTACCCAAAATACAAATTATATCTTAATATGATTGCATACATTTATTTATTGGAGTAACTGATGGCCAGAATCACAATTGAAGATTGTCTAGAAAAGTGTGAAAGTAGATATGAATTAGTTCACCTTACAATCAAGAGAGTTAAGCAGATCAAGAATGATGGATCTGAATACTTAGTAAAGAGTAAAAATAAGGCCGTTGTAACAGCACTAAGAGAAATTGCTGCGAGCAAGGTTAAACTTGAAAAAGTTAATGAGTACGATTCAGATGAATTTTAATTTTTAATTAAATTTTAAGATATCAAAAAAAGGGCCTCTTTCGAGGCCCTTTTTCTTAACAGAGCTGTTCTGCACTTTCTTA
>JAGLCH010000150.1 GCA_023146355.1 Bacteriovoracaceae bacterium
AATCTCTTGAGATTTTCTTCGAGAGAATGGGGATCTATGAACAATCTTTTAAGATCCTTCTCGTAAATACCCCCAACCTTTCTCACTATGCCCTTCCGGGGAACGGAAATGAAATAATTTTTATTCTATCTCAGCCATTTATTAGGACTCTAGATCTAAGCAAGCTCGAAATATCAATCCTCCTTTATGAAGACTATACGAGACATATTTTGGGGGTGTTCAAAAGTAAAGTTCAAAGCAACAAGCTACGAAAGGTTCTTGGCGGAAACTTTGAAGGTAAAAAATTAGATTTTAGCATATTTAAAGAAACTCTTGTGAAGTACGATCGTGCAATCTTAGAGAAGGGATTCAGTTTTAATGATCAGTTTGCTGTAACGAAAAGAGTGGGTGATATTTTTAAGAGTGACATGAAACTTTGGAACTCTTATCTTAATCTTTTGAAAAAAATTGATGAGTTAATTAAAACTAATCTCCTCTACGCTAAGTATAATGATATCTACCCATCTCCTGAACTTCAGATCGGGTGGTTGGCGCCCAAGAGAAAGAGGCCATGAGTAAGCTTCACTTTCTTCCTTCTAGAAATTTTTTATATTGTTTCACGTATTATGCTTTCTATCAGCTGCTCGTTTGGCTCATTCATTTGATTATTATTTCTTTCATTTCATTCTTTCACTTTTTACTTGAACACCGATTGAGCATTATTGAGGAGTGGGCATTTGAAAAATCATGGGAGATTGCAATCCTCACTAAAGGAATTGCTCTTTTTATTATTTTAATGTTCATTCTTATAAAAAGTGAAACACGTGATCTAAAAAAAGAGATCTTACCCAAAAAAGCGTTTTTTAATATTCCAATGTCATTTTATGTTGCTGGCCTCTTTCTCTTTTTGTTTTTATTGTGGCTAGGGAATCCTTCATTTGTTGAGGCGAGAGACTTTTCAGTTTTTAACTTAATTATTTCTTGGCTTGGCGTAGTTGTGTTTTATGGGGCTGATCTCTTGGTTTTATATTCTCTTAAGGACTACTATCCTATCACTGGTGCAGAGCGAACTTCACAGTTTATTCTTTTACCCTTCCTCTTTTACTTCTGTAGCAAGGGGATTTTTATTTATAACAACAATATCAACTTTTTTGTTGTGTTCTGTATGTTCATTTTAATGTTTGTCGCAGAGCTTGAGAAAAAACAATTTGCTTACCCTCTTATTCTACTCTTTTTTGTTCTTGCTCCTTTCGCAGCAGTGTTTGGAGTTGACCCTCTTTGGGGAGCAGAAAACTCATACCTTATTATGAAAGATGCCTACAACACATCTAGCTTAATTATAATCTCATCTGTTTTCGCTTGTTACTTGCTTGCAAAAAAAATGGGAACAAAAAATATGTTTCGCTACTTCTATCTCGGAGTAGTTAATTTATTCAAGTCATTTGTACGCCCTAAAAGGAGTTAATAGTGGAAGCTGCTACCAATATAGATATATGGAAAGTTATTTGGGAATCTGGACTCGTTGTGAAGTTCGTCCTTTTTTTACTTTTATTTGCTTCGGTGATGTCCTGGGCGATTGTTTTTAAAAAAAGAAAAGCTTTAAAATATGCCCATCTTAACAATAATCAATTCCTTGATATGTATATGGGGGCACAGAGTTTAACGGAGGTTATGGAGAAAGCAGATGCCATTGCCTTTTCTCCCTATAAGCAGATGTTCATCCACGGGCATAGAGAGCTTACTAAAGTTAGAGAAACTAGCGGGGAAGGGATGAAAATTCATTTTCAAAATTACGGTTTTGGTGTCATTGAACGAGCTCTTAAAAAAGGTGTTAATGAAAGCAGTTTGAAGCTTGAGCGATATCTATCTGTTTTGGCATCGATTGGTTCCGTTACTCCTTTTGTCGGTCTTTTTGGAACCGTTTGGGGAATTATTGATTCTTTTACAGGGCTTGCAAGTGGGGGCGCCACTATTGATGCTGTTGCACCGGGGATTGCAGAAGCTCTTGTGGCCACTGCTGTTGGTTTATTTGCAGCTATCCCTGCCGTTTGGTTTTACAACCACTTCACTAATCAAATCTCAGTAATTAACACTCAGATGGAAACTTTTGGACAGGAATTTTTGAACGTTGTTGAACGATCGGTGATGAGGGACTAGAAATGGCCTTTGACTTAGGAAAAAAGAAAGGAATGATTAGTGAAATTAACGTAACTCCTCTGGTGGATGTTATGTTGGTTCTTCTTGTTATTTTTATGATAACAGCACCTCTAATGTTAAATGGGATTAAACTTGATCTTCCCAAAACAAAAGAGGTTAACCCCATTAATCTATCAAATACTCAGGTTGTTCTCTCCATGACAAAGACGGGTGAGTACTTCATTGGAAATGATAAATATCTTTATGATGAACTTGTTCAGATTGTGAGGGGGATGTTTGAAAAGAACAGAACAACAACCTTATATCTTAGAGCAGACTCAATGATTCGTTATGGAAAGGTGGCATCAATGATGTCTTATCTAAAAAAAGAGGGTGTTACTAATATCGCTCTTGTGACGGAGATTGACGACTAGAATGGATACTTTGCTTAAGGGCCTACAGCATCGTGATAAAATATCGATCCTTGTGATCGCCTCTTTCGCTATTCATATATTACTTTTTGCTGTTTTTTATTCCATGGGACAGATTAAGCTCCCAGACTTTTTAATGAGCAACAAAGAGATAAATATTAGGCTGGCAAAAGCATCAGTGAGAGTTGATGTTGTAAAAATGCCTGATCTCACCATTAAAGAACTAAAAAGCTTAGTTCAACTTGAATCTAGAGGTGGTGGAAGGCCTGAACCAATAGTAAAAAATGTCGCACCTATTAATGACGAAAAGGCATTTTTAAAAAAGAAAAAGAAGACGGACTTTATGTCGATGCTTAAAACTTTGAGCCAACGTAAGGTTGAAACTAAGGTGAAAAAACTAAAATCTCGACCGGCCTTAAAAAGAAAAGGGCCCAAAGGATCAAAGATTTCTGGGGTAATGAGAGGACAACTAAAGAAGCTTTTGATTGCCGGAAACCAGCTTGGTTCTGGAACGGCAATAGTCGGAACAGGAAATGCTGAGGTCGGGGGGATTCTTGATCTTTACGCATCGACTTTACCGGAACATGTGAAGCCTCATTGGCTGCTTCCTAGTTTCTTAATGAATCGAGATTTAACTTGTAGAGTGAAGCTATACCTTTCACCTGATGGTGAGTTGATTAAAGCTGAGATCTTCGAGTCTAGTGGGAATGATGATTACGACCTTAAGGCACTCGGCGCAGTGAAAAAATCTAGTCCCTATCCATCACTTCCCGATGGTATTTCTCATTTTGCTGGGAAGGGATCAATTGTGCTGGGATTTCCTCTTTAGTATTGGAGTTTGAATGAAAAGACTATTAGCTTTTGTATTGGTATTAACATTTTCACTTTCCCTTGTTGCTGAAGATGTGGTGATTGTTCCGGTAGGTGATGCCGAACTTCAAACTTCCAATATTTTTGTTAAGGCACCTAAGTTGAATAATAGTTTTGGCCCTGCTCAGAAAAAACAAATCAGACAAATTGTGAAGCTCATTAATAATGATTTCTCATTTTATAAAAAGATCTTCAAGGTAATGAAGGATGGTAATGGGAAGCTTGACTATCTCATCGACTGTGTGGCGAAACCCATCCCCGGTGGTGTTGAATTTCAGACACACTATAATGATATGGCAAAAAATAAAAAAGTAATCAATAAGTTCAACATAACTTTTGCAAAAACAAGAGAGTATGGGCACAGACTTTCCGATGCCATTTACCAACTGATTATGGGGAAGGAGTCAATTTTCACAAGTAAGATGGTTTTTGTATCTGATCGTACCTCAGTAGGTAGAAAAATCAGAAAGGAGCTTTATATGATGGACTTTGATGGACTGGGGATAGTTCGCCTTACTCACCACAATGGTACTGTCATCTCTCCCGCCATAAGTAGTGATGGGAAAAAAGTGCTTTATTCGCTGATCAGAGAAGGGGTAAGACGACGAAATATCAACCTTTATATGATGGATCTTACTACTAAGAAGTTCCACCTTCTTTCCTCGCGTAAGGGGATTAACTCTGGGGCAGTATTTTTACCTGGAGATAAAGAGATCTTTTTGACAATGAGTCACTCTGGTAATTCCGAGATCTATAAAATGGTATTGAAGACTAAAAAGTTGACTGCTGTTACCAAGCATTACGCCATAGATGTGGACCCTTCAATCAATAATAACGGTAGTTTAATGACATTTCTATCTGGTCGAGCAGGTAAACCGATGATCTACACCCTTGACCCCCGTGGAAGGGAGAAAAATGTTAAAAGAGTTAGCTATGTTGGCCGCTTCAACGCCACTCCACGTTTCTCTCCCGATGGTAGGGAGATTGTGTTTTCCTCATGGTTAGACAACCGGTTTGATATATTTCGTATTGATTCCAAAGGGTTAAACCTATCTCGGCTGACCAAAAATTTTGGTTCCAATGAGGACCCAACCTATTCAAAAGATGGACAGTTCATTGCTTTTAGCTCTAAGCGAGTACTGTCAAAGTACAAAGCTGTTCAAAATATCTACATAATGGACCGAGACGGGGATATTTTGGGTAATATCACTAAAAAGTTTGGGAATTGTATAACTCCTCGATGGTCTAAATAGCCGAAAGTCCGCTAATACTGCACATTTTTTTATCACTTGAGTGTTTTAGTCTTGTAAAATTTTCAGACAGTGCTATTATATATGAATAACGCAACGCACAATGAATCGAATTTATCTGACTGGGAGATACATCATGGCAAAGGCAACGGCTAAAAATTTGACAGAAGTTCAGAGACTATCGTCAATTTTATCTGCAACTCTTAATGAAGGGATCTTTTTTGGAGAACTTTCAAGACACCTTGCAACAGTTGTTAAAGCTGATAGAGTTTTAGTATTTAGAGCTCTTGAAAATGCTGCTCCTAAAATGGTTTCAATGAACTTTAAAGCATCATCTTTAGAGATCGAAAGTGGACTAGCTGCTTATGTCATGAAAAGCAAGCGTGCTTACTTCTCAAACTCAGTTGAGAGAGATCCACTCCTAGGGTCAGAAGCAAAAGCAGGCGTTAAGAGTGAAATTGCAATTCCAGTTGCCCATGAAGGAATTGTTATCGCTACAATGCACTTTCAGATGATGGAAGAGGGAACAGAGTACGGGCGTCAGGATGTTACAAATATCGCTTCAGTATTAAATGAATTAAAAACACCAATTGCAAATATGAAGATGTACCTTTCAGCTATGGCACTTAACGAAGCTCTCATGCGTCAGATTCAGGAGCAACAAGCTGAGCTTGAGACTAAAGGTCCAGGACTTGTACTATCTAATGATTATAAAATAGAAGAAAAAGAAATCGTGACACGCTCAGAAGCAATGTCAGATCTTCTTGCTCTTGCAGACAAAGCAGCTCTAACAAATGCTAACGTATTAATTGAAGGTGAAGTTGGAACTGGAAAAGAGATGATCGCACGTCGTATTCACTGTAGAAGTGAAAGAGCAGAGCGTTCATTCATCGTTGTTGATTGTGCAAAAGATGAGAACGTTCTAATGGAAGAAATCTTTGGTGCATGCGAAAATGAAGGTGCAATTGAGCGTGCTAACGGTGGAACTCTTGTTCTAAGAAATATCGAAAAACTTAATGTTAATTCACAAGCAAGCTTAGCTCAGTATCTTAAAGAAGGAGTAGCAGTTAGATGTAACAGTACAACTCCTTTTAGAGCAGACGTAAAAATTATTGCTACAAGTAATGACAGTCTAATTGAAAGAATCGAAGAAGGGACTTTTAGAGACGACCTTTACTTCTCACTTAATACAGTATCTCTTGATGTTCCGGCACTACGCTCAAGAATAGAGGATATTGAAGTACTTGCTCACCATTTCCTAAATATTGGTAAAGCTTCTGACCTAATGAAGTCAATCGCTCCAAGTGCACTTCGTATTCTAGCTGAGTACTCATGGGCAAGTAATGTCAGAGAGCTTCGATCAGTAATGGAGAGAGCTTATATTTTAGCTGACGGAATGATCATCGACGAGAACCACCTTCCAGAGCAAGTTCTTGAGGGGAAAATTGAAGAAGAAGTGGAAGTTGAAGAAGAAGTATACACATTTTCAGAAATGACTCTTAATGACCTTGAGAAACAACATATTTGTAAGACTCTTGATTTTCTTTCAGGTAACAAAACAAGAACAGCAAAAAATCTTGGGATTACAGTAAAGACTCTTTATAACAAGCTTCACTCATATGGAATGATCATGCCGAAAGAGGCATAAGAGCTAAATAACTTGTCCAACTTAAAACTAATTAGTAAGATGCATAATCATTGAGGAGTATATATGGCAACAAAAGAACAAGTACAGACAGAAGAAGTTAGTCGGCCCGTGAGCTTTAAGCATTCAATTGAGGTTCAGAACCTCTATCGCTTTGTCTCGGAAAATGGACTGCGCCGCGAGGCCCAGCTGTTACTCAAGCAAGTACACCAAATTCTTGCTCCTAAGAAAAAGCGTCGTGGGCGTGCGAAGAAGAAAGTTCTTCAGTAAATCGACAAGTTTCAGATAGATATTTATTGCGTTATAAAAGCACCCGATGCGTAGGGTGCTTTTTTTATTTTACAGGCCTAGACAAGTGATAGAGTAAACGATTCCAAAGTATGAAAGTCCGGCGCATTCTTAGGGTGATGTAGTGCCCAAAATTCCTTTTTCTCATTCATATTAGTTATCGCAGTAATTCCCGCCATACTGTCTTTTCCTAGAAAACTTTGATCCTCTAAGTTAACCAGAACTTTTTGCGAGTAGCTCTCCGCCGTTACTATAGGGGCCTCAATGGTGACACTCGCTCCTGGATACTCCTTGATTCCCTGTCTAATATCATCCAAGTGAAAAGCATTCCAGTTGCCAGAGGGGGAGAAGTTAAATTCTAAATAATCCTTGCGATCGGCCTTAGAGATAAACATTTCAAAGCAGGTATCTTCCCATAGTTCCCAGCGCCGCTCATTTGCGTGATTATAAAGAGGTAAACTAATCTCAGAAATATTACCAATAATGGTGTAGGTGAGATGAAGGTTGTTTTCTTTAACGATGAACTCAACTTCAAGGGTATGACATTTTTCTTTGTAAAAGGGAGTTAGTTTGAGCTTCATAGTCTACTTTTTCCTTACTCTTTAGGTTTTTTGACTAAATGTTTACGGCCCAAGTGCCGATAAATCTTAGGAAGAGATGCCAAATAAGGGGATTTTTATGGCAATGTATCGTCAAATATTTGTAATTACAGCACTTGTTACATCATTTGTAGTGATGGCCAACCCGTGTTCCACTGGGCCCACAGAGGCCGAAAAAAGGGAACTCTGCTCGGGCGAGGATCATCCACTTGCGATAAAGCTTTGTGCCGAATCACTGGAGATCCAAAGAGATAAGTATGGTCGCATAAAATCGCACAATTACAAGTCTGATGCTCGCATTCCACCAGTCAGCATTCTTGAAGCGCTATGTAGTGATAGTTCTCTTGCAACAAAAGTTGAGACCACTGAATGTCGCCAGACATTACGAATAAAGAGAAATCTTAACGGAAGCATCAGTGGATACTCATATAAAACTGCCGATAGAAAAGTTGATCACATCAGCAAGGGCGAGGATAGGCCAATAGTTGGTGATGGCGGAATACTATGCAGTGATACACCAAAGGATAGCTTGGCAAGAAAAACCTGTATTGATGGACTAAACTTCGATCAAAATGGAGACTTTATAACTTCTTACACTAGAGTCGCTTCTTCAAAGTTTGTAACCGATGAGGAAGCAAAAGTGGTGTGTGAAAAGTATGAGCTTGGATCAGCTAAGTATGAATACTGTAAGGAGACAACTCAGGCACCAAGGTTAGTTGATGGAACACTTTCATTTCCAAATGTGAGCTATAGCAAAGTAGAAATGCCAATAGACTTTGTTCCTTTAAGGCCTATCTGTGCAAAAAAACCAGATGCTCCTCCAGTGACAAAGTTAACGGCTGAACCAATAGTTATAGCACGTGAGGCAACTTCAGCTTCACCTGCTAGAAGTCGAAGGCCAACCTCTGAAAATAAGTGCGAAAAATTAAAGGGAGATGCCCTAAAAAAATGTGTGGGAGAAAGAACTGGTGAGCAGACTTTAATAAGTTTTGATAGTTGCAATACAGTTTGGGACTCAAAAAATAATGCAAAAACTCGTTTAGGTGAGGATCAGAGTACTGACAAAGCAGTCGGGAAAGGCACTCGCGAATAACTTTCAACAAGTTAGAACACTATCTAATATAGGGACAAGTTTTCCAGACTAAAATAGTCGGAAAAACTTGTCCCTTTACTTTTGTCTTCCATTTACGGTAAAATTTTAGCAGAGAATTCATTGAAATCATTGGATTCTCGCTCCGCTACAGGATGAGTGGAGAGTATTAGTCAAGGATAGATTAAGATGTTCAATGCCAATACTTCATCAGGTCAAAATTTAGGTAAAAGGTTAAGCATGTCAGGTATGCGCGGGAATATTTATTATCTCGAAGACGTTTCAGTGCAATTTGGACATATTACCGCGTTAAAATCAGTAGAGCTTTCTATTGAGCAGGGCGAAGTGATTTTTATTACGGGTGCATCAGGTGCCGGAAAAAGTACTCTTCTGAAAGTTCTATCAGGAGAAATTGAACCAACTGGTGGCTCAGTCAAAAGAGCTGAAAGTGATTTAAAAGGTAAAAGAATCTTTTCTTCAAGAGTCTTTCAAGAGTTAAGGTTAATGGAAAGAATGAGCCTTGAAGACAATATGAAATTGAGCTATGACCCAACGGTTTACCGGTCACGCAATGAGTTCAACCAAGATATGATGGAACTTAGTAAGGTGTTAGGAATCGATGATCGCCTCCAACTTAAAGCTCGTGATGCAAATGGTGGCCTACGGCAAAAGGTATCAATTGTTCGAGCTCTTTTGGCACGACCTGATATCTTTATCGCTGATGAGCCAACTAGCTCACTAGACTTTGATAATGCCAGAAAGTTATTTGATCTCTTAAACATTTATAATGTAAAAAGAGGGATGACCATTATTTGGGCATCTCATAATGGGGAATTAGTTAAGAAGTTCTCTGGACGCATTGTTCACCTCGATAAGGGGCGATTGGTTTACTCAGGACACGCATGTTTTATTTAACGCATTTCTTTCAAGTTATCTTTAAACGGCCAGTAAGAGGAATTCTTTATATTCTTCTTCTTACTTCGTTTGTGCTTTCCATCTCAAATATAGGAACACTTGAAGAAATCACTAGTAAAATGGTCCCTGTTGATTTGGCGGGTGGTCATTTCTTTGCTCTAATTGCAAACACGGAAAATGTATCTCGCATTCAGCGAAATATGTCTAAGCTTCCTGGTGTTCTTCGAGTAGAGCTTATGAAAAAAGAGAAGATAAATCGTGAAGTAAAAAAAGTAATGGCAAACTTTAAACTCGGATCAGAAGGAGTCAACCTTGATGTTTCTGGGATAAAAATTGTATTTGAAAAAGATACTATGAAGCGAACTAAAAAATTAACGCGTGAATATCTAGTTCGCCTTGTCGGTGCTGAAAAAGTTACTGCCGGCACAATTAAAGAAAGAGATAAGCTTCAAAAAGAAAATAAGATAATTGTATTTGTCAGAGAGTGGGGAGCAAAGCTTGTTATTGCTCTATCTTTTCTTCTTTGGCTTCTACTTTCCTTTGTTATTTACAAAGAGGCGAGTGAAAGGGCATACCTCATTTCGCAATTTCAAAGACGTAATAGGGTTGCTTTTAAGATGATGCTTGCAGGTAGCTGCGCCCTTGGTTCTATGATCGGGATGATTGTACTAGTTACTCCAAGTGTTAATTTTTTAAACCTTGGAATTGTTATGGGTATTGTTGTGATTAGTAATCTTCTATTCATAGGGAAGTTGAAGTGGGAAAGATAATTAAGTCTGCCATTACTTTATGCCTTGTTCTTGGAATGATGAGTTCTTTTGGTGCAGTAAAGAAGAAGGAACGCACTAGGGGAGGAGTTTCACTCAAGCAGCTTTCTTCGCTGAACTACCAAGTTAAGGGCCATAATAAAAAAATTCGTTCACTTAAAAAGAGTTTAATTGGATTTGAGTCTGCTCTTGGTAAAGAAAATAGTAAATATCTTAAGGTAATTACTGGCCGTAAAGAAATAGAAAAAGAAATTTATGACCTTAAAAATAAAATAGCAGTACATACAGATAGACTCCAGGATAAGTTTCAGGATTCAAATGACGCCCTTAATGGGGTAGTTCTTGGTTCCCTTGAAGAGGAGCAAGACACTGCGACTCTTCTCAGTAATAAGATCATGGTAAATGTTCTTAAAAAGAGACTGTTTGCTCTTAAAATGGCAATGAGTGAAAATGAAGTAAACAAAAACAAACTCACCCAGCTTGAAAATTCCTTTCATCAGCATATTGCATTGGAGAATGAATTTTCTAGAGTGCTCAAAGATCTTGAAGGTCGCAAGCGTAATGTTGCTATAAGCTATGATAAGACTCTAAAGCGTAAGGAAGGAATCAAACTTCAATATGATCGCCTTAAGGCGAAAAGCTATCGCCAGAAGCATAAAAAGTTGATGGCACAGGCAAAAGATATCGGAATCAAGTTCGCAGCACCGATTTCAAATTTTTCAGGGATAGGCTATAAAAAGAAAAAAGGCGTGAGCTTCTACTTTCGAAAGATGCAACCTGTTACAGCTCCAGCTAAAGGGAAAATTGTATTCAAAGGTAGTGTCGGTTCATTTGGAAAAATTGTATTTATTGATCATGGAAATGATATTAGAAGTGTAATTCTTGGTAATTATTTGCCCAAGGTAACGAAGGGAATGTTTGTCAAAAAGGGCGATATTCTTGGATACACAGATCAAATTGGAAACAAGGTCGGTGAAGTTTACTATGAGTTGCGCGAGAAGAATAAGGCGATGAATACCATCACTTTACTCGATAAAGACTCTCTAGTTGTTAAGAAGTAGGATAAGAGGTAATGAATGAAAAAAATTAAAATGAGGGGCCTAAAGGTTCTTCTTATATGCCTTACAATATCTCTAGGTGGAATCCTTTCTGGCTTTATCGGTACTAAAACAGTGATGGCAGTATCAAAGTCACGTTTTGAAAAGCTAGAGCTTTTTAACAAAGTTCTCTACCTTATTGAGTCACATTACTACCGTCCTGTTGATAGTGATAAGCTTATTCAAGGTGCTATCCGTGGGATGATGGAAACTCTTGACCCACATTCTTCTTTTCTAGGTAAAGATCTATTTTCTAAGATGCAAGAAGACACCTCCGGTGAGTTTGGGGGGCTTGGGATTGAAGTTTCTCAAAAAGATGGAGTGATCATTATTATTACTCCAATTGAAGATTCTCCGGCGCACAAAGCTGGTCTACTCCCCGGTGATAAAATTGTAGAAGTTGATCATGAGTCTGTTGTGGGACTGGGCCTAAGTAAGGCCACTGAGAAAATGAAGGGAAAGGCCGGTACTAAAATTAACCTTGGAATCATTCGAGATGGCACTGAGGGAGTTAATTATTATGATGTGACTCGTAAGATTATAAAAAAAAGTGCGACTAAGTCTGCAATTGTAAGAGATGAGTTTATTTATTTGCGTCTTACTCAGTTCCTTAAGGGAGCATCAAGCTACCTTGTTGATGAAATAATCAAAAATAAAAAAAGAATGAAGAAAGAAAAGAATGTGCTTAAAGGTATCATTTTAGATCTTCGATCTAACCCTGGTGGTCTCCTTGATGAAGCTGTAAATGTCTCGTCGATCTTTTTAAAGAGTGGAGTTGTCGTTTCAACAGAGGGAAGAAATAAAAAGGACAAAGAGATCCGTTATGTCAAAAAATCTGGATTCAAAGAACTATCTGTTCCTGTAGTTGTACTCGTTAATGGTTCTTCAGCTTCGGCATCAGAAATAGTTGCAGGAGCTCTTCAAGATCATAATCGGGCAATTATCATGGGGAGTCAGTCCTTTGGTAAGGGGTCTGTTCAAACTGTTTCGAAAATTGACTCAGAGACGGGGATCAAACTCACTATTGCACAATACCTCACTCCTAAGCAGAGACGTATTCAGGCAATTGGAATAAGACCTGATGTCGTTCTTGATGATGTTGAGGGAGATTGGGTTAGTGGACACTCTCGTCCTTCGTCGACGATTAGAGAGAAGGATCTCCGCAATCATTTAACTGCTACAATTGAAACAAGTGAAGAGAAGAAAAATCGCCTTGCAGAAGAGAAGACCGAGAGAATGGAACGTATAAAAGCGTATAAGAATCGAAAAAAGGATATGAAGCTAAAGAAGACGCCAAAGAAAGTTTGGTCACAGCGCTACGATCCGAAAAAAGATTATACTGTTCAGCAGGCGATTAACTATATCTCTTCATTTGATGTTTTTAAAAAGATGCGAACACTTTAAAATACTAAAGACTAAACGAAGTAGGGGGTGTTTTACATCCCCTCTGTTGTATTTGGGCCATGATTAAAAGAAGCGTAAGTGATATTGTAGAAGAAATACGTAACACCCTAGAGGGGGAGTATCGGGAAATAATAATTGAAGGGGAAATCTCTAACCTCTCTTCATCTGCTTCTGGACACTGGTATTTTACTCTTTCTGATGAGAATGCTTCCATGCGCGCATGTCTCTTTAAAATGGATGCTCTTAGAAATCCTCTTATTCGTAAAGTTAAGAATGGAGACAAAGTTGAGTGCCATGGAAAAGTTGGGGTTTATGTTAAACGTGGTGAGTTTCAACTTATTGCGAAGAAAGTTCTGATCGGTGGAGTGGGAGACCTAAAGCTTGATTATGAAAATCTTAAGCGTCAACTCGCAGCTGATGGGCTCTTTGATCAAGAGCATAAAAAAAATATCCCTTTGCTCCCAAAGCGAGTCGCTGTCATTACTGCTGAAAAGGCCGCTGCCCTTCAAGATTTTCTTAATATTTTTCATCGCCGATCCTTATGGATGGATGTGGTTCTCTCGCCTGCTTTAGTTCAAGGGAATGATGCTCCTGCATCTATTGTTGGCGCATTACATCGAATTCTAATGATGGACAAAAATTCTCCCTCAGATAAAAAAATAGATCTAATTGTGATCACTAGAGGTGGTGGGAGCATGGAGGATCTTTGGGCATTTAACGATGAAGCACTTGCCTATGAGATATTCAATTGTCCTATTCCTGTGATCAGTGCTGTTGGACATGAGGTTGACTATACTATTTGTGATTATGTCTCAGATCTCAGGTGTGAAACTCCATCTGCTGCCGCAGAGATTATTACTGAGACCATGGTAACAATTATTGAGCGCCTGAAAAGTGCTGTGAGCTCTTTAGAACGTAGTGGACGATTTATCTCAATGGATTCAAAGAGGCGATTAGAGGAAGTTGGGCCAGTTCAAATTGTGGATATCATTTTATCACGTTTTTATAAGCTTAAATCTCGTTTTGAGCGGGTTTCACAAATTAAGGATTTTGACCAAATAACACGATTTTCAGACAAATATCTAGATTTAGATCGGCTTATTGACGATCTTTTTCGTCTAATGGATTTAAAGATTAAAAATAATCATCTATCATTGGAGAAGCAGAACAAAGTTTTACACGCACTGAATCCAAAACAGGTTTTAGTTCGTGGGTATAGTTATATACAAACTAAAGAGGGGAAGGTTATCTCCAATATTAAAAAGTTTGATTCTCTGGATTCTGGGAGTCAAGTAAAAGTCATTTTCAGTGATGGAAGTGGAATAGCGACTAAGTCTTAAAGGTATTTTTATGAAAAGTTTTTTAATTATAATATCATTACTATCACTTATCTCATGTGCTTCTTCGAAGATGTCATCTTCTAAGATTGCGCTACCTATTGTTAATGTCGATATTAAAGTAGGGGAAGTTGCTAAAGTTGACTACCTCTATGCTGATTATGATGAAGACGCATTTTTTGTATGTAAGTGGGGGAAGTTTCCTGCCTACTATGAAGATGGAAAATATCACGCTTATATTATCGAAAGTTATTTTTCTAATCTAGAGTCTTATAAATGTAGCCTCGAGCTTAGTAAGGTTGACCTTGGTACTGTACTCAGTGTCTCGGTTTACGACCGGCCATTTCCAATAGAGCAACTTCATGTAAATCCAAAAAGAGTCTATCTATCAAAAAAAGATCAGATGAGAGTTCGCAATGAGCAAGCAATGCTCAATGCCATCTACTCAGATTCTGCTAGTGCTCCACTTTTTAGCGAGGGATTTGATCTGCCTATGAACTCTTATATCACCAGCCATTACGGCGTTAAAAGGGTTTTTAATGGCAAAAAAAAGGGTCAACATCTTGGAACTGATTTTCGTGCACGAGTTGGTCTACCAATTCCAACGGCAAATAATGGAAGAATTGTTTATTCCGGGGATCTTTTTTATACCGGAAAAACAGTTATTGTAGATCACGGTGTAAACATCTTCACGGTATATGGCCATATGAGTAAGCTAGGTTCTGAACTCGGAGAATATGTTCCCAAAGGTGCCATTTTAGGTCTTTCTGGAGCTACTGGACGTGTGAGCGGACCACATCTTCACTGGGGCGTAAAGATTCTTGGTCACTACATTGATGGGGCCTCAATGGTTCGAGAGTCTAAGGCCATCGGTGAAAAATAGTGGAACATGATCTGTTCTTTAGTCCATCAATAATTTTGGATAAAAGCTTAGAACAAGAACTATTGTCCTCTGAGCTTGGGCAGTTTTTATCTGAAAAAAACATTGCTCCTTTGGCCTACTCTAGTGAGAATCTTCATTCCTTAAAGTTTTCAGAAAATGAAATGAAGTTGTGGGTAGTAAGAGATGCTTCTAGCATAAATGCCAATGATAATGACTGGATCTTTGAAGTTTCAGATAGTGAGAATTTTTCATCAAATCGAATTTTCAATTTTTCAAATCTCAAGGGGGATGCCCCTAAGAAACTTTTTCGCCTTCTTTCCCGTGAATACCTGCTGTTTCATGCTAATGCTGTTAAAGAAGCATCTTTCAATAATTGCGAAAAAATATTTTCAAAAACCACTGAGGTTTTGAGCTCTGTGATAGGTTCTATTTCTTCATATCCTTTAGATGAATCTATTAGTCATTATATTAATTATTTTATTGATTTTATGGCCGAGTATGACAAGTTTTTTGCTTCGAAAAATGAAGACGAATTTACCCAGTATCTAAATGAGTTTACTAAAAAACATGATGTCGTTTTCGACGTTCAATGGAGTTCAGGTGATGACCTTCTCTCTCTGCTTTACTTGGATCAAGCGGGATATATTGTAGTCCCTATTTTTGGTGATGAGCGAGGCGACTATCTGGCCTTTAAGGTAAATGGCGAAACTACTTCTGATGAAGACACATTCTATCTATTTTGTCTTATTGATATCTTTCATCGTTTTATAGTTTCTCTTTCGGAGTATCGAGCGATCTATTCCAATAATTCTTTATGGGAAGAAGTTTTCGGACTTATTCCTCTTCCCGTATCTCTGATATCTCCTGAAGGTGAGTTATTACTTCATAATAAAGAGTTCTTAAAACTTGGGATACTTCCTGGACAGTGTCTATCATTTAATGATGGTCAAGAATTTGAAAAAGAGCAAAATGTTTATAAAGTACACCGTGTAGACCTTGATCGAGAGGATTCTCCCTTTCATCTTTTTTCTTTTTCCTCTGCTGAAGTTGTCCTCAAAAAAAGAGAGAAGGCCATTTCTTCTGAACAGCTTGGCATTATTTCTAGCTCGATTGCTCATGAACTCAACAACCCTATCGGTGGTATTTTAGCAGCACTCTCTTTGGTTGAGTTAGAGGACTGGTGGGATGATGATAGTCTTCATACGATTACTGAAATGAGAAAAAGTGCAGAGCGTTGTAAAAAGCTTGTTCAGGTATTTTTAGGCTTCTCTCGTACTGCTGGTCACAATCTCGCTTTTGGAAGCAATGATTTTGAATCTGCTTTTGAGCAGGCATTAAGTCTTGTACGCTTTAGAATGATTGAATCTGATGTGATGCTTGAGGTCGAAAGAGTTGAAACTGGCCTAAAATATAATAAAGAAGTTAATCCTGCAGTTGTATCGATGGTTTTTTATTTGATTTTAAGCGAAGTGATGACATCAATTTCTCACCGCAAGCTCGTTGCCGGAGAGTGCTCAAGTTCAATTAGTGGAAAGCTTTATCAGTATGATGATCGGGTAGAGCTTGAGTTCGATAAGAACCTCGATTTTGCCGACCGTATTAATAATTCTAAGCTTATTGGTCAATTAGTTGATATGGAAGGGCAAGGACTCTATGTCTCTACAAATAAACTAATTTTTCAATAAATGAGAGGGCACTTGAAGGCCATTTTAGATCAAGCTATTTATGGACGCAATCTTTTGGGATACCTTTTAAAGTGGTTGTTCTTTTCCACTATCATTGGTGTTCTTTCTGGCTCTGCATCTGCCATCTTTTTAAAATCGCTTGAGTGGGCAACTAATTGGCGTGAAGCAAATGTATGGATTATATATTTGCTCCCTTTAGCAGGGTTGCTGATTGGTGTGATTTACTATTACTTTGGAAAAGATGTAGTCGGTGGAAATAACCTTATCCTATCTGAAATACACAATCCCAAAAAAGTATTAAAGCTTCGCATGGTACCATTTATTTTCTTTGGTACTGTGGTTACCCATCTCTTCGGGGGCTCAGCTGGTCGAGAAGGAAGCGCCATCCAGATGGGCTCTTCAATTGCAGATCAGCTTTCTCATTTTTTCAAATTTTTAAGAGTTGATCGAAAAATTCTTCTTATTGCCGGTATGTCTGCTGGATTTGGCTCTGTCTTTGGAACTCCTCTTGCTGGCGCTGTATTTGGACTAGAGGTCTTTATTATTGGACGCCTAAGCTATGATGCTATCTTACCCGCACTTTTTGCTTCTGTAATTGCTGATCATGTGACTGAAGTATGGTGGGGAGTAGGCCACTCTATTTATGAAATATCTTCAATTCCAGATATGACATTGCTTAATGTTTTCTACGCCAGTATTGCAGGCATTTGTTTTGGTATTACGAGTAGAATCTTTTCGGAAGGGATTCAATGTTGGAAGGGATTTCTTCACAAAAAAATTGCATTTTCTCCCATTCATGCGGTCGTGGGTGGCGTTTTAATCGTTATTTTAACCGAGCTTATTGGAACCACCATGTATAACGGTTTGGGGCTCGATACTATTTCTGCATCATTTAATACAGTGTTACCAAGTTACGCTTTTGCTTTAAAGATTCTTTTTACTGTCATCACTCTTGGTGCTGGCCTAAAAGGGGGAGAGGTTACTTGTCTCTTTTTTATTGGTGCAACTTTAGGTAATGCTCTATCTCTTTTTATCCCTCTTCCAATGGCATTACTTGCGGGGATGGGGTTTGTTGCTGTTTTTGCAGGGGCATCAAATACACCACTGGCCTGTACAATTATGGGGATTGAGCTCTTTGGTGCAGGGGTAGAGATCTTTGTTGGAATTGCCTGCGTTGTTGCCTATCTCTTCTCAGGGCATGGGGGGATTTATGCTGCTCAATTTGTGGGTACATCAAAGCACCGATCGTTTGAGCACCATCAGGGAAAATCACTTTCAGAAATAAAAAGCAGAGATAAGACCTAGCTCATTTCCTAGATGTACTCTTTTGGATAGTTGTAGTCATTTGGTGTCTTTGATAGGAAGCCCTCTAGTTCTTTTAGAAACTGCTCCTGACCACTGTGAGGAAGTGCCTTGTTGAATTGAAAAATTCCAAATTTTCTAAAGCGTGATTGAAGTAGGTAGTGGTTGAGAAACTGTTTAAGCTCCTGACTGAATGTGCCCTGTTTAAATTTCCCTTCATTCATCTTATGAATTCTAGACTTTAAAAACTGAAGTAGTTTCTTCTTGTGTCCCGGATAGCGAAAAATGAGTCTAGATTTTTGATTAAGTGCCATTTGGGGATAAATTACATATTGGTCGGGAACAAGGTGATTAAAAACCATAAAATCCCCCAATCCTTTTTCATCGATTCTGATTGAGCTTGGATTATCCATAGGGAAGTGAAGGCGCCATAGGAACTCCATGGTGGAGGTACGCTCCTCGCTTGAAAGCTTACAAAAAATGGAATTGTAATTGATCAAGCACTCAACAAAAGGACCAAAAAGCCTGATAGTTGCTGTTTTCCAGTTTAGTCCTTCGAGTTTTCCCTTGATCCACTCTCTCTCTTCCTGTTTTGTACCATTGTCATTCTGGCAGACAAGGGCAAAGAGGATTACTCCATTCTCTCCCTTTAATGATATTAGGTAAGGAATACTGAGCTCGTCGAGTTTCTTTTCAATATCTGTAAGAATTCTCTTACCCGTGTAATGAGGAGCTTTCTTGAAATTTGCACGGTCGAGTTCAAATCTATTTCTTGGGTAGTAAAGCTGATTGATCTTTGTAATGTTTTTATTAATAAAGATAGTTAAGTAGTTCAGGAGCAGGGTCGCTGTGGCCTCTGCATCATCCATTGCCCGGTGAGCTTTTGTATGTTCAATTCCAAAGATTCGACTCATGTAGTTTAAGTTTGAGTTCATTAAATTTGGTATCAAATATTTTGTCATCAGATTGGTACAGATATTTTTATTCGTCATCTCAGGCCGGTCAAGACGCCTTAAAACAGAATCAAAAAATGGGATATCAAAAGAGGTATTATGTGCCACGAGGACTGAATCGCCCATAAACTCTAAGATCTCTTCGATCTTTTCATCAATGATTGGTTTTCCCTTAACATCATTTTGAGATATTGAAGTTAGCTTTTGAATAAACTCTGGGATTTTAATTTCGGGATCAATAAGAAAGTTTTTCTTATCTGTGATTTTGAGCTTTTCAATTCTGACCATCCCAATTTCAATTATTTTGTCTTTATTTTGATTGCCACCAGTGGTCTCTAGGTCAAAAACACAAAAAGTAATATCTTTGAGGAGTTCTTTTGCACATTCAATATCTTTAGCTTTTGCCATGCTTGTATCCTTCGAACATTCGCTCGAATATGTTGGCGTGGTTGCACACCAACAAGTTACTTCTATCTATTTTCTAAGTGCTCGGGAGTAAAAGCTAAGGGGAAAATTTCATCGAAACTATAGATTTGCTCATTTCCATCTTTGTCGCCAACGATCAACTCAAGATTAGGTCCAGCGAATTCACTCATTATTTGTCTGCATAGTCCACAAGGTGGCCAACCAGCATTGGAGTAGACATAGATTTTTTCAATATCCTTGTGCCCCTCAGATACTGCTTTCCATATTGTTACTCTTTCGGCGCAAACAGTTCCACCAAAACTAGAATTTTCAATATTACAGCCATTGTAGTAGTGACCGCCTTTTGTAACTAGGGAAGATCCAATCTTTGCTTTAGAATAAGGGGAATGGGACAGACTGGCACCTGCAATCGCAAGTTCTCTCAACTTCTGCCTTATTTCTTTATCTCCCATATTAACCTCACTTTGATTTAAATACATTTATTATAACTACTAACTTATATTCTTTCGATTGTTTTACATAGTAGATTGCCAAGAATTTCTACAATTTTCAATGCTCGATGCTTGTTTTCTTCAGAACTTTCACACTCTGTACTTATTCCAGCGGCCATATTCGTAACTATTGTGATCCCCAAAACCTTTAGACCAAGGTGATTGGCGGCAATTGACTCGGGAACGGTGCTCATTCCTACTACGTCTCCCCCCATTGTGCGGATCATTCTTACCTCGGCAGGAGTCTCGTATGTTGGCCCTAAGACCCCTACAAAAATACCTTGCTGAAGTTTAATATCCATCTCATCGGCAACTTCTTTCGCCTTCATGGAAAGCTCAATATTGTAGGCCTCCAACATATTGGGAAACTTTGGTCCAAGCTCACGAGCTGGCCCACCCACTAGGGGATTAGTCCCCATCAAATTTATGTGATCTTCAATTAACATCAGGTCCCCCGGCTTGAAACCTAAGTTTACACCGCCTGAGGCACTAGTTAATATCATTGAATCAATCCCAAGAGTCGCAAGAGCGCGGATGGGAAAGACAACTTCATCCATTGGTATTCCATCATAGCAGTGGTGGCGGCCATGGAGAACAGCAATTCGTTTATTCCCAAGTTTTCCAAGGATCAGTCTGCCTGGAACTCCCTCAACGTCGGTATTTGGAAAATATGGGATCTCTGAATAAGGAATGATTTGTTTGTCTTCTATTCTATCAATAAAACTACCAAGACCTGATCCCAGCAGTATTCCTACTGTGGGAGGGGTATCACAGACTTGAGCAATTTTTTGCGCTGCTAATTTTAGTTTCTCAAACATAAGAGCATATCATCCTGATATTATTTTCTTACAATTCTTGACTCATTACTGAAAAAGAATTGTAATAAGTATGACATACAATGATAGTACCCTAAAATCACGTACCGCTAAAGGCTTAAAACAGTAGGGAAAAAAATGATTACCAAGAAAATCAAGTGCATTTTATTTAGCTTCGCAACTCTTTTCAGCTTATCGCTCACTTCTGTTCAGGCAGAAGAGGGGTATGAGATTATTGATGAATCAATCCAGGATCTCAATGTTGTTATGGGGACAGGGCTTGGTGGTGCTGTTCTTGGACTTTCAACCCTCTCTTTTGTAGAAAGGCCTTCTGAGCACCTTAAGAATGTTGTGCTTGGAGCATCTCTTGGAATTATTATTGGTGTTGCCATTGTTGCATTTGGACAAGCAAATAAGAGTAAAGAGCGCTATTTTGATAACGCATCAAATTCAAATTTTAAAACGGGTGATCGCTATGCTTGGCACCAATTGAGCCACTCAAGCTATAATAAGTCTAAAGATTACTCTTTTATTGCTCATTCATTTACTTTTTAAGGGGCATTAGTGAAAGTTTGCTTCGTCCACTCTAGACCGATTCCTCCATCAACCTATGGAGGAACTGAACGCATTTTATATTGGTTAATTAAAGAGCTTACTCTTTTAGGTGTTGAGTGTTTTCTCATTGGTCACAAGGACTCAGACTTATCGATGGTGGGTGGCACTTTAATCGTTCAGACCGATGCTGACTGGAGGAAACACATTCCCACAAATATTGATTTGCTCCATCTATTTCTTACTCCTGATTCTTCAATTACGGACCAATATGCAACGGTAGTCACCATTCATGGTAACGGAAGGCCAGATGAGGTCTTTAGCCAAAATACACTTTTCCTCTCTGAAAAACATGCTGCTAACCATGGATCTACTGCTTTTGTATACAATGGAATAGATTTTGAAGACTATCCTTACGCTCCAAAAAAGATTCGCGATTGGAGCAATTTTATGTTTCTGGCAAAGGCATCTTGGAAGGTAAAGAATTTAAGCCACTGTATCAAGGCCTGTCGCTCCAACAGGAAACACCTTCATGTCGCAGGGGGGGTAAGTTACTTTCCAAGCAGGTTTGTTCATAATTATGGAATGATCGGGCAAGAAAAGAAGCTCGAGCTCTTGCGATCAATTGATGGGTTGCTTTTTCCTGTACGATGGCATGAGCCATTTGGTGTTGCAGTCATTGAAGCGATGAGTCAGGGGGTGCCTGTAGTTGGTTCTCCATATGGAAGCCTTCCGGAGCTGATCAGTGAAGGGAGTGGGTTGATCTGCGAAAATTTAAGTCAATTCAAAGAAGCTATCAAAAATAATCATAAGTTTGATCCTGACTTCATAAGAGACTATGCTGAAACGAATTTCTCTTCTGTGGTCATGGCAAAAAACTACCTTGAATACTACAAAAAGGCACTGAGGGGTGAGAAAATCAATCAATCTCAGCCTGTTACAAAGTCTAAGAATTCAGCAGAAAAATTGTTAGTTTTCTAAATGACATTCCATCTAAACGATTGCTATTATTCATCACTTATTTGTATTAAAATTTCACAATAATATTTTAAATAAATGGAGGACATTTTTATGGAAGATCTGGGCTTACGTTTGACGTCACTCGTCGGACTTTTTGCAATGGTAGGTTTCGCATTTTTGCTATCTAACAATAAGAAAAAAATTAATTGGCGAACAGTAGTAACAGGTATTGCACTACAAATTATTTTCGGTCTAATTATTATGAAAACTGCACCTGGTAAGGCAGTATTCGACGGCGCTCGTGTTCTTTTCGCAGGAATTCTTTCTTACACAAATGAAGGTAGTAGCTTTGTATTTGGAAGCCTTGCTGATGGATCAAAGTCTGGTTTTGTTTTTGCTACAATGACTCTTCCTACCATCATCTTTATGTCAGCTCTTATGAGCGTTCTTTATCACATTGGCGTTATGCAATGGATTATTAAAGGTGTTGCATGGGCAATGATGAAGACTATGAGAACCTCAGGCGCAGAGTCGCTTTCATGTGCTGCGAACATCTTTGTTGGTCAGACAGAAGCTCCTCTTGTTGTTAAACCCTATATTAGTAAGATGACAATGTCTGAGCTTATGGCAACAATGACAGGTGGTATGGCAACAGTTGCTGGTGGTGTACTTGCTGCTTATGTTGGATTTGGAGTTGACGCTGGTCACCTTCTTTCTGCATCGGTAATGGCCGCTCCTGCTGCTCTTGTTCTTGCAAAACTAATGGTTCCTGAAACGGAAGAATCAACAACAGCTGGTAGTGTCAAAATGGAGTTTGAAAAAACTTCATCTAACATTGTTGAAGCTGCTGCTGGTGGTGCCGCTGAAGGTCTTCAACTAGCGCTTAACGTGGCCGGTATGCTTATAGGATTCATTGCTCTAATCGCAATGCTCAATGGTCTAATTGGCTTCATCGGTGGACTATTTGGTCTTGATGCTCTTTCACTCGAATTAATGTTTGGTTATCTTTTTGCTCCTGTTGCATTTATCATTGGTGTCCCTTGGGCCGACTGTACAATGTTTGGTGAGCTCATTGGTAAGAAAGTTGTTATCAACGAATTTGTTGCATACCTCGATCTTAAAACTATGATGTCTGGAGAGAAGCTCGGAGCTGGTGGTCATCAACTTTCAGAACGTGCAACAGTTATGGCAACATATGCACTTTGTGGTTTTGCAAACTTTTCATCTATTGCAATCCAGCTTGGTGGTATCGGTGGTATCGCTCCTGAGCGTCGTGGGGACCTTGCAAAGCTTGGTTTTAAGGCACTCATTGGTGGAACGATGGCAGGACTTATGACTGCATCAGTTGCAGGTATGTTTATCTAATAAGAGCTTTTTAAAATAAATACTTTAGGCGCGCCTCTTATCTATGGGCGCGTCTTATTATTAGGAGTACACATGGCCAAGGAACTGGTAATCAACAATACATTCAATGAGTGTCGTGTTGCCCTTCTTGAGAATGGCGAGATCATTGACTATTTGATGGAGCGTAATCTCGACAAGAGAGAGCATACTCCTTCTGTCGGTGATATTTACAAAGGGAAAGTCGTTAGAATCTTACCTGGCATGCAGTCCGCTTTCGTTGATATTGGATATACAAAAGCAGCTTTTCTTTATGTTGATGATGCTTACATTCCTACTCTTGAAGAGCAAAGAGATATGATTGTAAGAGCTCGTAGAGAGCGTGAAGCTGAAAATATGGAAAAAATTGGAGAGACTATTCCAGATGAGTTCAGCACACTTTCTGAAGATGTAAATATGAAGTATCGCCCTGAGTGTTCAATTGAATCGTTCCTTAAAGAAGGGGACGAAATTTTAGTTCAGGTCGCGAAAGAGCCGATCTCTACTAAGGGGCCTAGAGTTACTCGTCATATTACTGTTGCTGGAAGATATGTGGTTTATATGCCCTTTATCGAACATAGCGGTGTTTCAAGACGGATTCAATCTGAAGAAGAACGAGATCGCCTTAAGTCAGTTCTTGACACGATTCGCCCTGAGGGGAGGGGAGTTATTGGGAGAACAGTTGCAGAAGGGCAACCTGAAGATGTTCTAAAAAGTGACTACGAGATGCTCGTTAAAGTTTGGAATAATATTCAGGAGACTTGTGAGGGTAAAAAAGCACCAAAAATGGTTTATAAAGATCTCACTTTTGTTCAGAGAGTTCTACGTGATATCACAGATGATGATGTTTCATCTATCATAGTTGATACTAAGGACAACCTCGATGAGGCCGAAAGTTTTGTTTCAAAGTATATTCCTCGACTGCACGGAAAGGTGAAGTTTCATAAGGAGCCGACTCCTCTCTTTGAAAAGTTCGGAATTGACCTTGCTGTTCAGAGTGCATTATCTAATAAAGTATTTTTGAAGTCTGGTGGATCAATTAATGTTGATCAAACTGAAGCTTTAGTATCTATTGATGTTAACACTGGCCGGTTTGTTGGAAAGAAGTCTCTTGAGGAGACTATCTTAATAACTAATCTTGAAGCAGTTCGTGAAATTTCATATCAACTTCGTCTTCGTAACTGTGGTGGTATCATCATTATCGATTTTATTGATATGGAGAAGAAGGAAAATAGAGAGCAAGTTTATCACACTCTACTAGAGGCGCTAAAGCGTGATCGTTCAAAAACAAATGTTCTTCCTATCTCTGGTCTCGGACTTGTTGAGATGACACGCAAGAGAACTCGAGACACGTTGATCAGAACAATGTGTGATCCTTGTCCGTATTGCGAAGGGACAGGAAGTATAAAGACAACCCTGACTGTTTGTTACGAACTGATTCGAGAGTTGATGAAGTTTTTGGCAAAAGTAGAAGGACCAAAAGTATTGGTTTATGCTCACCCCGAAGTCACTGCGCGATTATCTGGAGAGGACTTAGATGTTGTTGAGAGCCTTGAGGATGTTTATGGTAAGTCCATTCAGATCCGGTCTGAAAATAATTACCACCTTGAGCAATTTGAACTTTTTTCTGAATAATATTTAGGGCCTCATTATATGAGGCCCACTTTTAAATCTATTCAATACAGTGAGCAATACTTTTTGCGATCAGCTCGACGTCACTGTGTTTATTATTATAAATTGCATGATAGTCATCTAACATTCCAACTTTTCTGCTAAAATGCTTTTGAATAAACTCTTCTTTCGTATTTTCATTTTCTTTAACAAGTTTTTCTGCTTCATTTAAATCAATGTTTTCTGTCTGCGCCATATTTTCAATTCTAAATTCTTGAGAAGCATCTATTCTAAACCGGTAACAATTTTTGAGGTCCTGGGTGAGAAATTCGGCACCTCTTCCGACGATGATGGCGTTCCCCTTGCGTGAAATCTCAAAAATATACTTAGCAATTAGATGGTAATAATCCTCTTGCTCCATACTTTGGGGAAAAAATGATGAAAGAAAATTGTGAGTTGCTTCTTGATTCGCCGATTCTTCGAGAAGTTTTCTTGAGATATGCTCCTTTGCACTAATTAGATCAAGTAGTTCTCTATCGAAAATGGTCCATTCTTCTCCGGTTTCCTTGTCGAGAATGTCTTTTAACCTATTTGCCACAGGATATCCTTGGCAACCGTATTTTCTTGAGATTGTGATGGTTTTTCTTTCAGTATTGTCCTTTGCTGCAACTCTATCTTGAATTTCTAGCCATTTTGATAGTCGTTTGTCCGCACTTGGCAGGTATAGTTCGTTAGACATGCTTGCTCCTCATTTCATCTATTTCTTAATACTTCTTTGTCGGCAGTCATGATTTTTCTATAACTTAAATTCCTTTAACCACTTTTATCCTCCGCTAGGGAGAGTTGTAAGTGACTGAAAATGGGTGTTTCATATCAAGTGATCCATTGGATTTGTTAATACTAAATCTACAGTGTAGGAAACCCAGCGGTAGTTCATAGGCCCTTTACACGACCTAGTAATCCGTGTATTCTCCGTGGACATTCATTATAGCTCTATTTATAGAGTGTAAATCGGTAATACTCGCTCTTATCCATACGCGGTAAGGGCTTATTATATATTAATAATCCAGGAGGTTTAAATGATTTACGAACTTGCCGTAGTTGCAGAAGCAGCTGCTGGCGACGAGAAAGTCGCATCTTTGAACGAAATGATTTCAGCAGTTGTTGGTGAATTCGCCGGTGAAGTCCTAATACAGGATGACTGGGGAACAAAGAAATTGGCTCAAGCTACATCTGAAGGTGTAGAAAAAGGCCGTTTCCTTTACTACATCTATGAAGCAAACACATCATGTAACACAGAAATTAGCCGTCGCTTAGGTATTAGTGAAGACGTTATCAAACGTATCTTTATTAAACTTGGAGCTGAAGCTGACAAAGTTGTTAAGAACTACAAAACACCATTCTCAAAAAAGTACAATGGATCACAAACTGATTCTATTGAAGAGAAGTACGGTGAGATGGAAAAAGACAGAAAGAAATTTGCAAGACGCAAGTCTTGTTGGTTCGCTGCTAAAAACATCAAGGCAGACTGGAAAGATCCAGCTACTTATGCATGGCTAATTAACGAATTTGGAAAAATTTCTCCAGCGAGAATCTCAGGTACTTCAGCAAAGCACCAAAGATTTATTACGACTGCTATTAAGCGTGCTCGTCAAGTTGGTATCGTTAGTCATATGTCAAACGCTGTTGCTGAGTAATTGGCGAGTAGCGAAACCTGATGATTAGCCTTCCAAGCAATATATATGACAAGCAAGCCTTTTGGCCCCGTTTCGTGGCCCTTGGATTGTTGTGTTTGTTTTTGTTCAACTCGGGATTATTCGTGTTGGCGTCATATGCACCTTTAGTTATAGCTTTTTTACTTTTTGGGCAGACATGGGGAGCTATTCTCAGTGTCGCCTGTCTCGTAACATTGGGATTGTTAGCGCCTCTTTCTGGTGGATCAAGTATCCTCCTTATGGGGCTCGTACCAATTGTTGTTTTGGGAGCAGGAGTTGCATACTTCATTCGTAAAGGGATTTCACCTCAAAGAATTGTTGTATGTTCTATTCTTATCTTTATTGGCCTGATCGTACTATTCGGTAGCGCCACGATGATGAGTGAAGGACTGACATTTTTTGAACTCTCTGATCAAATGATGGATTCAATCATTGCAAACCTAAAGCTAGAAAATGTTCCTGAGGCAAAGAGTTTTAAAGTTGCTCTAACTGAGGGGAGAAGTTTTGGAGTTAAGGTTAAGTATTTATTGCCTTCTATCGTGTGTATAGCGGGAGCATTTCAAGTATGGCTTGGCATGTTTTTCATTATGCTTTTTGCACGAGGGTGGAGAAGAGTTGTTGGTTACAGGTACTCTATTAAGGCCTTTTTGGACTTTAGGAATACAGAGTATATTATTGTACCCTTCATTATTCTTCTAGGAGCCTACCTCTTTGGTCATTATATGAAGATCGAAGTGTTGAGTGTTTTTGCTATTAATATTCTATTAGTTATGGGGGGATTTTTCTATCTTCACGGCTTTGGAGTTTATATGCACCTTCTTAAGTTTTTAAAGCTTAAGGGGATAGCAAAACTGGCCCTTGCAATTGTCGGGATTTTTCTACTGTATCAAATGCTTACTATTATTGGCGTGTTTGACCTGTGGGTTAACTTTAGAAAGTTTTTAAAAAACAAAATAGAATCTTAAGGAGATATATCATGAAAGTTATTCTTATTGAGAAAGTTCCTTCTCTTGGAAGCGTTGGTGAGATCATTAACGTTTCTTCAGGGTACGGAAGAAACTATCTCATTCCAAACAAGCTTGGTGTTCTAGCTTCAGAAGCAAATCAAGCTGAACTTGATAATCAAAAAAGAGCTCTTCAGAAGAAAATGGCAGAAGAAAGATCTGCAGCTGAAGGTCTTAAAAAGAAAATTGACGGACTTGTTCTTGAATTTACAAGAAGAGTTGGTGGTAACGGTAAACTATTTGGAACTGTTACAAATAACGAGCTAGCTAAAGAACTTGGTGGGCGCGGTGTTGAAGTTGAAAGACGTATCCTTACTGTTGATTCTCCAATCAAATCTATTGGTGAGTTCAATGTTAAGGCAAAGCTTTTCACAGATGTAATAGCTGACTTCAAAGTTAAAGTTATTATGGACCCTAAGCAGGCAGATGAAGAAAAAGAAAAACAAGCATCTGCTGCAAAGAGAAAAGCTGCAAAAGCTGCTGAAGCAAAGCTTAAAGAAGCTGAAGCTGATGTAGAAGCAGAGAAGGCAAAAGAAGTTGAGAACGCGGAAAGTACAGACGCTGAAATCGCTGCTTTTGAGCAAGAGTAATCTTGTAATTTTAAGTTTTTGATTTTCATCAGAAATATGCGGGGGGACTTATAGTCTCCCCGTTTTAAAAATATGACCTGGAGTATCCATGACCCCAACTAAGGAATTTCCCCACGACCTATTGGCAGAAAAAGCACTAATAGGGTGTCTTATTCTTGATGGCAGCTCATTTGATGAAATTGCTGACTTGGCCATTTCTAAGGCCGATTTTTATCAGCCTCAATACGGGCATATTTTTGATGGCATTAAAGAGCTTGTAATTGATAACCAAGCAGTTGAATACGTTTCTGTTTGTTCAAAGCTTAACGAGAGGGGAATACTCGAATCTGTTGGTGGAAATGACGCCATTTTAAGCATTGTTGAGGAGCAGGTTTCTATCGCCAATGTTTACCACTACGCCAAAACTGTTAAAGACAAGTCTTCCATGCGAGAGATCGTTAGAACGGCCATGCGTGTTGCCGATATGGGGCTTAATTACGGTGGCAAGACCGAAGACTATGTACAAGAGGTTGAGGCCAGTTTCTTTAGGCTTACAAATGATGCCAAAGGTAGTGGCATGATTGATATTAAATCAACACTTAAGCAAAACCTTAAGGCGCTCGAGGATACTTCTCGAGCTAAAGGTGAAATAAGTGGACTTTCTACAGGTTTCAAAAAGTTAGACCAGAGGCTCCTTGGGATGAATCCCGGACAAGTTTTTGTTCTCGCTGCTCGCCCTGGTATGGGTAAGACTGCTCTTGCTTTAAATATCGCGGTTAATGCATGTGAGACATCTGGTAAGCCAGTTGCAATATTTTCTCTGGAGATGGTTGCTTCAGAACTTTCGTCCCGTATTCTTTGTAGTAAGGCCAAGGTTGATTCAAAGAGAATGAAAACTAAAGACTTCCTTGATTCTGATATGAGAAATATTGGACAAGCTGTAAAGGAACTCTCTTCGCTTCCTATTTTTATGAGTGATGCTGGTGAGGTTAGTCTTCCCGATATTCAAAGTCACTGTCGTAAGATTCAGTCGCAGCATGGTCTAGGTCTTGTGGTGATTGATTATCTTCAACTGATGAAATCTCATACTGGTAATCCTTCACGTGAACAGCAGATTTCTGAGATGTCTAGAGGGCTTAAGGGGATGGCAAAAGAGATGGGTTGTCCTGTTATGGTCCTCTCTCAGTTAAACCGTGGAGTGGAGACGCGACCTAATAAGCGTCCTACAATGAGTGACCTTCGTGAATCTGGTGCCATTGAGCAGGATGCAGATGCCGTCATCTTTATTTATCGTGACGAGTATTATAATCCAGACTCTAAAGACAAGGGTCTTGCCGAAATTATTGTTGGAAAAAACCGTGCTGGTGAGCCGGGCACAGAAAAGCTTACTTGGATGGGGCCTCACTTCTTATTTGGAAACCTTGCTTATGAGGGACCAATCGATACTGGGAGATAATCCTCGGATCGGAGAATAGCTCTCATTTATAAAAACTGACACTTGTCGCTTAGATGCGTTAAATGGTCATACTTTCATCTAAAAAATCTCAATAATTTATAGATATTAGACACTTATAGTTACTGTTTGTTTAATCTGATATCTTTAATCTAATAAGTTCTTACATTTCTTACATTTATGATGCAATTAGTTGACAGAAAATTTTAAGAATAGATATGCTTTCGTACCCCAGATTAAATGGTGTTTCCCCAACGGAAGGGGATCTCTTTTCGCGAGAAAAGAAGAAAAGATAGGAGTGTCTATGACTATTTTAAACATTGCCGCAAGGACAGAGCAGACACATGGAAGTGGAGAGCAGATCGAAATCAGTACACTAGCAGACAAAACTGGTTTCCCTGCAGAATTTATCAAGGAAGAGTTACTTTTATCTGATGATTCTGTTGATATCAATAAGCTCAGAGAGCTTATGCTTGATTATCTTCAGGCAACAATGGCCTAGAACTTGGCAAGTAAAGCCGACTTCTCTGTTTTAAAAAGGCCTGCAGGAAACTGTGGGCCTTTTCATTTTTAGCAATGTATGTTTTTTTATGAATAAAACGCTGAGCCCTCACTTGTGAAAGATTTTGGTGACTACCCCGTAGATAACTATCTAGATTCAATTGCTTCATCACTTAATGCATGCAACTCAGTCGTCATTTCAGCAGAGCCTGGGGCGGGGAAAACCACCCGCATCCCAATTTTTCTTAAAGATAAGATCAAAGGTAGCATTCTTGTTTTAGGGCCTCGTAGGCTAGCAGCTAGGCTCTCTGCTGAACGTTGTAGTTTTTTTTTAGATCAACCAACTGGTATGAGTGTCGGTTATCAAGTTCGCCACGACAAAAAGTTGTCATCAGAAACAGAAGTTCTTTTTATTACCGAAGGGTTATTTATTCGAATGCTTCAGTCTGATCCAGGTTTAAGTGGTGTTGGTGCAGTGATTTTAGATGAATTCCATGAGCGCAATATCCATACTGATATTGCCTTAGGTTTAATTACTGACCTACAAAAAATTGAAAGGCCAGATCTCAAATTAGTTGTGATGTCAGCAACAATGGATACAAAGCTAATCTCTACATTTTTAGACAATTGCCCGATCTACGATATTTTGGGAAGGATCTTTCCGGTCGAAGTAGAGTATCGAGATTATAACAATCTTTCCTATCTCTCGGACAAAGTTGTTCGCGGCGTTGAGGAAATGCTAATTGACCCCAGGTGTCCAAAAAATATTTTAGTATTTCTTACAGGTGTAGGTGAGATTAGAGAAATCACTTCTCACCTCACGAGAAAATTTGCCGGAAGTGAGATTGAAATACTCCCTCTATTTGCTGATTTGACTCCGGAGAAACAAAGGATGGCCTTTAGTGGTGAGGAGAGAAAGGTTATTCTCTCTACAAATGTGGCCGAAACCTCACTAACTCTTCCTAATATTACAGGTGTGATCGATTCGGGGAATGCTAAAACTGCTGGTATTGCACCGTGGAGTGGTATGCCCACTTTGGAAGTTATGCGGGTGAGTCGCGCTTCGTGTAAGCAAAGGGCAGGGCGTGCAGGTCGAACTGCTCCTGGAGTCGTCTATCGATTATTTTCAAAGGGTGATTATATTACTCGAAATGAATTTACTGCCCCTGATGTCGAGACTGTTGACCTTTCCCATATGTTTCTAGACCTCCTCTCTTTGGGGAAAGAAGTAGATAAGTTTCCCTGGTTTGGAAAACCAAATGTGAAAAATATGGAAGCTGCAATTGGGCTTTTGAGTCTACTTGGCGCCATTGATGAAGGCGGTATGCTGACAGATTTTGGACGTGAGCTTTCTGGTATCCCACTTCACCCTCGAACAAGTGCTCTTATCGCCGCAGGGCGAGAGTTTGGGATTATAGAGGATGCAGTTCTCGCTGCCTGCATGATAAGTGAAGGATTTGTTTCAAGGGATAGGTGTAAGGATGATGAGTATTCTTGTGATCTCTCATATCAGATTGATCTTTTGAAAGAGGCCATTTACGACAAAAAAAGTTATGCCCATCATCTTCTAGACCACAAGCGAGTAGATCGAGTTACGAGACTTTATCAGTCCTTAGCTCCATCGGTTGGCGCACCAAAAAAAATATCAAATACAAAGGTCGACAGTACTATTCTTTCAAATGCTTTATTTACTGCTTTTCCCGATCGGGTAGCAGTAAAGAGAAAACTAGTAGGTAAAAAAAATCGCGTAGTGATGTACAACTTTTGTATGGGAAAAGGGGGGATGATTTGGGAAGGCTCAGCATTGTCCCATAGTTTTCCAGACTATTTTATTGCAATTGATGCAATGGAGCGACTTAAGGGCAATGCTGCAAAAGGAATAACAGTTCGTTATGGTTCAAAGGTTACGCTTGACCAAATTAAGGATGACCCCGCAGGTTTAATTAAAACTGAAGTGAAAAGTGAGCTCAATCAAAAGCGGGGGATCATGAGCTTTTTTACGGAAACCTCATATGGAAAACTGGTTATAGAGAAGAAGAGAGGCGCTGTAGTGAGCGGTGAGCTTTCACTTTATGAGGTATTAAAGGAATCTTGGCCTTACCCCTTTGAAAATCTTGATGATCTCGATCATTATCACTCACGTATTGATACTATTGAGAGGGCAGGTGTCGCCCATGGCCTCCCACGTTTTGAAGGTGAGATGTTAGAGCTCTTTATGGAAGAGCTGGCAAGCAATGTGAAAAGCCTTCCCGAATTGGTAAAGAGATCCCTTCGCTATCATATTGAATCTCAATTGGGACATCTTGAACTCTCGCAGCTTAATTATCTTACTCCCCTTGAAATTAATACCATAAATGGAAAGAGCTTTCGGGTGCAGTACAAGAGTGGATGTTTACCGGTTGTCGAATCCCATCTTCATAATTTTTATGGGATAGATTCGTTTCCCTCTATCTGTGAAGGAAATATAACTTTGAGCCTTGTTTTAACTGCTCCGAATAAGAGGGCAGTACAAGTGACTTCTAATTTAGCTAGTTTTTGGAGTGGAAGTTATAGTGAGGTAAGTCGTGAGCTATCTCGCAGATATCCCAAGCATTACTGGCCTGAAAGACCTGAAATTGCAGCACCTGTACCCCTCAAAAGGCATGTGATTCGCAAATAGGCATGACCTATCTACCAATTGAGTTTCCATCTTTGCCGATAAGAATCAAATCTGCTAACTTATATTTGTTAATAGAAACTTTACAAACAAATATGAGGTTTTAAATGAAACTGACACTTAATGGAAAATTAAAAAATGTTGATCTAAAGGTCATTGCTGCAAGTGGTATTACACCTGCAAAACTAAAGCACTGGGATAAATCTACCCTTGCTGCCTTTAACAAAGTAAAATCTAAAAAAAGCTTTAAAGCTGAATTTGGGCAAGAATTTTCATTTCTGGATGAGAAAGGAAACAGGATTGTAGCTTTTGGAATATCAACAGATAAGAAAATCACATCTGAAGACTACCGAAAGTCTCTGGCAAAATTTTATAAAATGATCTCTAAGCGTTATGCTTCTGTTGAAGTAGAGCTCGATCACTTCACTGGTAATCTAAATGCTGAGCAAGCTTTAGAAGCGATGGCAGAGGGGCTTTTACTTTCAAGCTATAAGTTTGAAAATCACCTTAGTAAGAAGGAAATAACTGAGCTTAAGTCCGTTAACTTCGTTACAAAATCTAAGGCAGCAACACTAAAGTCAGTTCTTCCAAAGGTTATTAAAGTAACTAGTGCTGTGGCAATAGGTCGCGATCTAATGAACGAAGCACCAAATATTTTAAATGCTCCTGCATTTGCAAGCTATGTACAAAAAGATGCGAAGACTCTTAAAAATGTAAAAATTAAAGTTTTAAATAAAGCTGCGATTGTAAAAGAGAAGATGGGTCTTTTCCTCTCTGTAAATGCTGGTTCTGCTTATGAGCCTCGCCTTGTTCACCTCACATATACTCCTACTAAGGCCAATACTAAAACAAAGCACATTGCTCTTGTTGGAAAAGGTTTAACATTCGATACTGGTGGATATTCTCTTAAGCCTTCAGCTTCAATGATGAAAATGAAGTATGATATGGGTGGAGCCTCAACTGTATACGCTGCTTTTAAAGCGGCCGTTCAACTTAATCCTAATTCTAAAATTTCATGTTTTCTTGGAATGACTGACAACGCTGTTGGGCCCAAAGCAACTATGCCAGATTCAATTATTAAGGCAAGAAATGGAAAGACCGTTGAGATTTTAAATACTGATGCTGAGGGACGCTTAGTTCTTGCAGATGTTCTTGATTACGCTTGTGATTTTAAACCAAATGTTATTATTGATGCTGCGACTTTGACTGGCGCAATGCTTATGGCACTGGGAACTGAAATTGCTGGAATGATGAGTAATTCAGATCAGCTTTCAAACAAGCTTCTTGAATCTGCAGCGGCGAAGGAAGAATACCTGTGGAGACTTCCACTTATTCCTGAGTTTTCTCGAGATATTAAGTCACCAATTGCTGACCTAAAAAATATGGGTGGTTCACGGTTTGCAGGTTCTTCAAAGGCCGCAGCATTTCTTCAGGAATTTGTTAAAGAGGGAATTGATTGGGCACACCTTGATATTGCTGGTGTTGCATCTGATCAGTCTCATCTTCCATACTGTCCATCTACAGGTGGTTCTGGTGTGATGATTAGAACGCTAATCGACTTTATGCTTAATTATAAATAATAGACAAAAAAA
>JAGLCH010000151.1 GCA_023146355.1 Bacteriovoracaceae bacterium
GCTTTTATGTGCGTTTCAGTGTGTTTCGTTGTCCTTTTGCAGAGTTGGCCTCATCTGCTATAATTAAAAAATATTTTAGAGGGGTGGGAATGATTAATCTTGATGGTGATACAGTAGTAATTGGAAATGTTGGTGCTGCCATGGATATGTCTTACAATAAAAGTGGAACTGCATATGCTTCTTTTTCTTTTGCAGTAAATCGCTGGGATTTTAATGCAAAGAAGAGCACAACCACATGGTTTCCCTGCCGAGCAATTGGAAAAATTGCTAATTCCATTGATCGTGACCTTAAAAAGGGGACGCGGGCAATTCTAAAACTGCGCTATGAAAATGAGGGGCCAAAAGAACACTTCTTCCGCGTAATTGGCTATGAGCAAACGATTAAGGAAAATGTTATTATTGATCTTGGTGATTAAATTCTAGCAACTGCCAAAAAAACACTATGAAGTGCAACCACTATTGAATAAAAAAGTGGTAATGCCATTTTTTTTCTACCAAATACTCTAAGTCCTATTGAATTGTTATGGCAGACATCTGTGCAGTCCATGCAAAGTGTACAGCGAATGTCTGGGACCCCTTTTTTTAGTTGTAGTGGTGATAGTGCACCATACTTGCACTTTAATGTGCAGACGCCGCAGCCATCACAGCTCTTATCTATCTTAATTTTAAATGGATGAAATTTTCCAGTAACATTAGTGACAAGTCCTATGGGACAGAAATAGGTACAGTGGATCATCTTCCCATAGCGGTATGAGAGCAAAAAAAATAATGCACTTATACCAATGAAAGAAATTATCGCCGAATGGGCGACAGCTACTTCAAAGTACAGCTTTAAAATAAGGGGGATGGTTATAGAAAGTAGAAGAGTAACTAGTCTTATATAGCGAAACCAACTGGGAGTAGGACGTTTTTTTTTATTTTTATTTGCCAACAAATTATCTATGGCCCCTGCATAGCATAGGTGGCTACACCAGCTGGAACCCACAAGCAACATTGTGCTTGCCAGGAGAGTCAGCATGAAAAAACCTGACCCTCTAAAAATTGGCCCCGATATAATTAATGTTGGAACTGGATAATGTAGATTTCCAGTCTGCAAGAAGATGCCCCATCCTAAGAGTCCAAGAAGTAGCTGTGAGAAAAAGATGACACTAAATAATGTCCATATCGTGTTTCTGACTTTTGATCGTGAGTTAGTTCCTAAGAAAATATAGGTCAATATAAAACTGTAGAGCGCATGGAGAGCTATTTGGACTAATCCATATTGCCCAAGAAAACGAGTTCCTAGTAGCATCGGAAAACTAGGTACCGTTGCCACTATAAATAACAGCGTTATTGTTATCGCCGATGAAATTAATGCTGAGATAAGAATGGGCATTTTACCTGTTTTTTATAAAACTAAATAATGTGTGGATGATTCCTTTCTTCTTTTGTGGAAGCTTCGCTTCCTTTATTTTCTTTTGAGTTTGAGTCTTTTTTTTCTTCTTTTTTCTTATCCTATTTTTGATTTTTGGACGTTGTATTAACTCAATGACTTGTTCAATAGCAGGAATAAGTTTGTTTTTTTTCTTGTTAAAAGATGCAGGGAGCAGATACCAGTCATCCATCGGGTTTTCATCGAGAACCCACTGAGTAACAATTGGCCTTAGCATAGGTAGGTCATTTAGTGCAGTGACTTTAATGGCAACCCTTTCATCAGTGATAACAATGATAGGAAGTTCTTTGTAATAAATTGCATCTTTTCCATAGACTTTTCTACAAGAAATTCCATCAAAATGAGATGTTATTTTAGTGATAAATTGATAAAGCTCGCTCACGGCCTCTCCTTTTGAAGTTATAGTCTACCCTAAGTTTATTTATAATCAATTGTGCTGTGAGTTGCTTGTAGGTAATAAAAAAGGAGGCCATTTGACCTCCCTTAGATATTTAAAATTTCCTTTTCCTCAAATTAGTGTGCCAGACAGACTTGGAGCGCTCTTCTCTTTGCCTGTAGATTTCGTTGTACTCTCTCTCTTCTTAACTCAAGGCTTTGTAATTTTTCCTGTACTACACTTCTTCTTTGGCGAAGCTCACGGATTTCATAACGATTATCTTCAACTTCATCTAGCTTTCGCTCTAATCTGTGCAGTCTTCTTATTTTTTGGTCTTCAAGTGAGTCAAAGTTTTCAACAACTCTCTTTACCTCTTGAATACGGTTCCTGTGTCCTACGATCTGATTCTTCTTTTTTGTAACTTTCCTTGCTTGTTTTTTCCACTTGATTTTCGCTATGCCTCTTTTAATGACTGTTGTGAACTTTACTTTTATTGATCTATATTTTTTTCTAAGTCTTTCTGCCTCTTCCTCCATTGGTGGAAGTTGGACTTTGATTCGTGAGATCGATTGGCGGTTGTCTCTGATGATCTCGGGAGCTCTGTTATTTGTATCTCTTAACTTTCTGAGCGAAGACTTCGCTGATCTAACATCTCTCTGTGCACTGTTAATTTCTGATTGTAGGTTTGAGATCTTGCTACTTAAATTTCTAATTCTTGAATTCTTATTACTAATTTGAACTGAAAGACCACTTAGAACCTCTTGCTTTTGTTTCACAGCTCTTTTCTCAGGCCTACATTCGGCGGCAAGCGCTGTTGTTAAAAGTGTTGCTAATGTTACTGTTGTGACTAGCGCATACGTTAATTTTGACATAGATGTTCTCCCTTCCTGTTTCTAAAGCTTATCCCCATCATGGATCAATTGTTTTGATATAAACTCTAATACAAATGCTGTGCCAGTTTTTACTTTCGGGTAACATGCCGATATTACAGTGTTTTGTGTCTGGTTAACAATTGTCGTTTATGCACCAGTTTCAGTTTGGCACCACGTACCTAGTGTCACACGATGGGCGCTATGCGTCAGAGGTCATGACTGTAAATTAGATTTATCATAAGTCGCACTAGCTGTGGGCCCGCTCTAAAGTGGCGAAATAGTAAGCATTTTTGACATCTTTCGCTTTCAGGGATACACAATTCCTATGACTACTAAAAAGAAAATGACCCTCGAGGCAAGCTCCCCACTGTGGGAAGATGTTTATGGAATTGAGAAGGGAAGAATTGCCAAAATTCTTCGCAGTAATTTTATTGCGTGTTATCACATCGGCTCTACTGCAGTTCCCGCAGTGAAAGCGCGCCCCATTATTGATATGCTTTGTGTGGTTCACACCATGAAAGGGATTACCCTATTTAACAATGAATTTGAACAATTTGGTTTTGTTCAGTCAGATATGTTTCAAGGGAAGAAACGACTCTTTTATATTCACTCTGCAAAAGATGGGACTCCACTTTGTTATCTTCACATCATTGAAAAAACGAGTGCCATTATTGGCGAGTATCTTGATTTTATTCGGCATCTTGGTGGGAGTAGTGAATTGGCATCCGAGTACGATCAAATTCGCGATCGTCTTTTAGAGCAGCATGGCGACTTTAATGAAGAGTACAGTGCTGGAAAAAGTATATTTTTTAAAAAAGTGCAGAGCACTTGCAAATAACCAAGGAGAGAAAATGCCTTCATTTGATCTAATTTCTAAGATGGACACTGGTGAACTTAAGAATGCTATGAACATGGCGGTTAAGCTAATTGGCAGCCGTTATGACTTTAAAGGTTCTAAAATCACAATTGATTTTAAAAATGAGAAAGAGATAGAGCTTCGTGCAGAAGACGATTATAAAATGGGTGCGGCCCTCGATATCTTTTATAGTAGTATGGTTAAACGCGGGCTAGGCCTTAGGGGGGTTGAGCCTCAAGATGTTGAACCAAGTGGAAATCAGATGCTCAAGCAACTGATTCTTGTTAAGGCAGGAATTGATAAAGAGCAGGCGAAGATTATCAATAAGCTTATCAAGGGATCTGGAATTAAGGTCTCATCTCAATATCTTGATGAAAAAGTTCGCGTAACGGGAAAAAAAATTGATGACCTCCAAAAAGTTTATCAAATGCTTAAAGGTCATGACGACGTTAAAGTAGATCTTCAAATGGAAAATATGAAATAATTTTGAAACACTCCGGGCAATATTATTATCTCATTAGACTGCAGTTTCTTGGCTTCCGCTTTCACGGTTGGCAAAAGCAAACGGGTTTGAAAACAGTTCAAGAGATGGTGGACAAGTCCCTTTTTTATATCTTTGGGCATACAAATTTTAAAACTCTCGGTTCTGGTAGAACAGATGCTCTTGTTTCTGCTAACTCCTTTGCCTGTCAGCTTTTTTCTTGGGAGAAATTAGATCCAGAAAAACTTTGTTGCGATCTCAATTCTAAATTTCCTCCTGATATTGAAGCTTTGAGTGTTGAAGAGGTTGGTTCTGATTTCGAGATAATCAGTGGATCAAAGCTTAAGACGTACCGTTATTTTTTTTCCTTTGGAGAGAAAAATCACCCTTTTTGTGCTCCAATTATGGCCCATAGAACTGAGAAACTCGATATAGAGTTGATGAAACAAGGGGCAAAACTATTTGAGGGAACGCACAACTTTTATAGTTACTGTCACAGACCTAACCCTAATAAGAATTTTAAACGTGAAATTTCTAAGAGTGAAGTCTTAGTCAATGATATCTACTCGGCCAATTTTTTTCCAGAAATGTCATACTATTTTGAGGTATGTGGCAGTGGCTTCATGAGGCATCAGGTACGGCTAATGATGGGCACTCTTTTTAATGTTGGTCTGGGGTTAATCTCACTTAGTGAGCTTAAGGCGTCTCTAGAAGATGGAAAAGCAGAACCTATTGGGTTTATTGCACCATCCTCAGGGCTAATGCTGGCAGATATTCAGTTTTAATCTAACTTTTGTCAAAGGTATTCTTTGATTGTAGAGTATTGTTAATATAATTTTAAAAGAGAGGTATTATGGAAACTCAAATGGATAAAGTAAGTTACATCATTGGACGTCAGATCGGTGGTGATTTTATGAATCAGGGAATCTCAATCAATCATGAGGTTTTCGCAACTGCACTTCACTCTGCAATGACAGGTGAAGAGAGTGCAATTTCTCAAGATGAGACTCAAGCGATTATGACTGCGTTCCAAATGGAAATGCAAGAAAAAACTCAAGCTCAGATGTCCGCAATGGGTGAAATTAGCCTTAAAGAGGGCGCTGAATATCTAGCAAAAAATAAAGATGCAGAAGGCGTACAAGTAACTGCTTCTGGTCTTCAGTACAAAGTACTAGAAAACGGAGCTGGAAATACTCCATCCGCTGAATCAACTGTTGAAGTTCACTACGAAGGAAAGCTTCTTGATGGATCAATTTTTGACTCATCTTACCAGCGTAATGAAACAACTTCATTTCCAGTAAATGGTGTTATTCCAGGTTGGACTGAAGCTCTTCAGCTTATGAAAGAGGGTGATGTTTGGGAAGTAACAATTCCATCAGACTTAGCTTATGGAGCAAATGGTGCAGGTCAAGCGATCGGGCCAAATGCTACATTGATCTTTAAAGTAGAGCTTGTAAGTATTAAATAGTTTGGGCCCCGAAAGGGGCTTTTTTCCCCTGCCTAAAAGTTAATTTTTTTTCACTCATAAATTCACCATTATCGGCCGAAATGTATTTTGAACCTTCAGGAGGATCAAATGGGATATATTGAATGGAGCAGTTACTTAGAACTTGGAATTAAGGATGTTGATGACCAGCATCACAAATTGATTGATATCATTAATAAGCTATATGATGGGCTTTTTGAAGAGCACACCAAAGAGATTCAGCTTGAGGTTTTAAGTGGTCTGCTTAAGTATACTGAGGAGCATTTTAAGGATGAAGAGGAGCTATTAAGGGTTCACAACTTTATTGACAACGAAGAGCATATAAAAAAACACAAAGAGTTTACCGATAAAATCATCTATTACCATGAATCAATTACAGCAGGAAAAATGGTAATGTCCTTGGATATTTTAAGTTACTTAACGGAATGGCTCACTGGGCACATTCAGGGAATTGATAAAGAGTACGTAGCTTTTCTGAAGAATAAAGGTGTAGTCTAAAGTCCTATTGTGTACTTCAGACCGCTAGGAAGTATTGCTGAGAGAAAGAGAGGGTACATTTGATACTCCGAAACTTTGAGTCCAACTTCATAATCGCTGTGACTTAGGCCATTCGTTACAGATATCAATTTTTCATCAGTAACTACTACCACCTCAAGTGAGGGGTGAACATGATCTATGTGTAGCGACCGGATAGAGTGACCTAGCTTTCTAATATAAAAAGTATGCTCATGGATCCAATCCATAATTGTAATGGGATCTCCAACTAGCTTCTCACTTCCCGTAATTATATCAGAGTGGTACCACTCGTTTGACTCTGTAAGAATGCTAATACGAAGTACCTCTCGCAAATCTCTTCCGGAAAGGCCCTCTGCGATAAGATCTTTATCTCGATCAGATATTGGATTAACCGTTTGGGTAAAGCTTCCACTTTTTACAATTGATTCTCCATCATACTTGTAATCTCGAGATACACCATCAGCATCAATTAGCTTCTTAAGAAGCGAGTATTCCAGTTGGATTAGCTCTGCATCGGTTGGGATTGTTTCTGGGAGAATGGAATTTAGTTTTCTTACAAGGCGCTGATCTGGTTCATCTCCAAACCATTTTCTTTGAATTTCTTGAGTAAAAAAAATCTGTGCTAAACCTCGAAGACCCATGTTCCCTCCTACCTACTTATCGGCTAGAGAGTTTTGGGATCAAGCTTTGACTATGAAGCTGAGCTTGTGTGGAAAAAACTACCTATGGGGAAAGTGCAGCGCATGATTTTTTTAATATCCTGTGATTAGGAGGTGCTGTTACCCCAGCACATCCGTAGTCCTTTTGATTTCGAAGATCCTTGTACAGATAGACTTGAGGATCTTCTATTAAGAGTCTTTAGGCCTTTTTTCCTTTGGACAGCTGAGACCTAGCGCAATTGCTATTTGGCATATGCTTAGCAGTACTAATATCATTGTAAACTTTGCTCGCACTCTGCCTCCGAATGTTAATGAACATACATGTTCTTGTCGGCGATGAAGGTTAAGCAATTAGCTCTTCTCATAGCACTTAAAGGCTAATGTCACCCTTCTCGCGTTTTTAAACAGTGGGCTTTACGAACGGCCTGAATGCCTTTATAAATATACAAATGAAATATACGATTACAAAAGAAGAGATAAATGCTCTGCCTCTCATCTCTTTCCGTGGAAAAATAAACCTAATTACCAACAGAGAACAATGTCGTAATGCCATTGATGATCTATCTAAGGCGAAAGTTCTTGGGTTTGATACTGAGTGTCGTCCTTCCTTTAAGAAGGGGGAATACTACCATGTATCGTTACTTCAGCTTTCAACGGAAGATACAGCGTATCTTTTTAGGCTAAACGAAGTCACATTGTTACCTGAAATTGTGGAACTTCTTGCTAATCCATCAATAAAAAAAGTTGGAGTTGCTATTGGTCATGATATTCAGGAATTACAAGTTCTCTCCCCATTTGAACCAGGTGGATTTATTGAGCTGGGTGATTTGGCAAAAAAACTCAAAATTATTAAGCTAGGACTTCGCTCACTGACAGGGATTCTCCTCGGAAAGCGTTTGAGCAAAAAAGCTCAAGTTAGCAATTGGGCCGCAGTTCGTCTGTCAGATGTTCAAATTGAATACGCGGCAACAGATGCTTGGATTAGCCTCGGAATTTATAAATCACTCTCAGACCTTATCAATCGCCAATAGATAGTACTGAGGTCGTACTTCTGTCGGTATTCTAATGACAATAATTTACGTTATTGCATTTTTTGGCCTGGCGGTTTATATTTCAAGCTTAAGGTTTTTATAGCATTAGTGCATTATTAAAAGGAAAGCATTATGAATCATGAAGTAGAAAGTAAAGGTGGCATTAGGGCCGCAGTAAAGAAGATGTTTGGATTTGGATCTGCAAAGGGGATGACTCTCTACGTAGGTAACCTTCGCTATTCACGCGATGAAAAAGGGATCAAATTTCTTCTCTCTAAGTATGGAAAGGTCAAGACTGTTAAACTTGTGATCGACTACAGAACAAAGAAGAGTAAAGGCTTCGCATTTGTAGAAATGGGAACAAGTAAGGGCGGACGTGAAGCTATTCAAAAGCTAGACGGAACTGAAATTGATGGTAGAACTCTAAAAGTGAGTGAAGCAATCTCCCAAGATGAGAAAGATCAAAAAGTTCGCCCACCAAAGAATCGCGATGCTTACAAAAAGCGTGTTTCTAGAAAGGGCCGTGAAGAGAAGAGAGCTGTAAAAAGCGCAACCTCTCCAAAGCAAATTTAATTAGACTAGGGATAAGGTAACTTATCCCTTTTTTTTAATTTTTTTTATGGTTGTCTTCAAAAAAGTCAAAATCGATACTAATTGCTAATCCCAAAATAACTGCCTTTTGCTCTAAATTCCAATTTTGATTTCCAAAGTCCACCAAAAACTTATCTGCATCTGTGAAACCCTCTTTGAGAATTCCTTGCCATCTTTTTGATATAGCACCTAATTGCTTTTCTCCATGCATGTCATAAATTGGAAAGGTCCACAATCTCCATAGAGGGGATTTTACAGTGGCAAATACCTTGTCGTTAATTGTAAGGTCATATTTCTTGTAAATAATACCAAAGCGACGATGAACACTTCCAAGACACTTTTCGAGATCGTCAAAAATAAATAGATCTGAAAAGAGGAAGAAAAAGTTTCTCTTAAAACGGAGGATCTTTTCTTCATCTTTTGAGTATACCTCAATATTAAGAGGGCGGTGTGAACGGAAAAGCATTCTCTTTATAAAGTCAAAAAAACCACCACTAACTTCTGCAATATTTCCTAGGGATTGTCCTTGTTCTGTTTGTATTTCGTAAGCATTTTTAGTTTCAATGTTGGCAATGATTTCTACCCATTCTTTCATTTGATTAATAACTAGTTTGTCATGGTTTAATATTTCTCTCATGAAATTTCTCCTGGTATATGGTAGAACAAGCACTTATCGGAAGATTCTTTTAAACTCTAAAAAAGTGCAAACTACTTATATCATTGATATAATAGTTCTTCCGGTCAAATAAATAAATTAAAGAAAAATAGTGCTGGCCTGACCTGAATCAGGCCTTTTGTATTCCGCGTGGTCTATTATGACTTCCTAACGAAGGAGTTATTATGGAAACATTACATGCCCATCAAGTACTTAATATTTTAAATGAACACGGTAAAGACGTTACAGTTACAGAACTTCAAGAACTTATTACAGCAAAGCATGGAACAGATGTATCATTTGGAAGCTGTTCCACTTCAGGAATGTCGCTAGATGATCTGATTAGTTTTTTCGTTTCTCGCGGAAAAATCGCATTCGACGGAGAAACGGTTTCTATGTCTGCTGGGTGTGGATGTGGTCATTGATTTTTATTAAAAAATAGTCTGCTGATCTTGAAATTGTTTTCTTCCTCGTTTCTTAATCTCGAGTGAAAACAGGGCTAAGCTCAGTAGACAGTTTCTTATTATATTTATATCCATCAATATTAAACTTAAGAAGGTCTTGGGGATCTTCAATTCTATTGTCGATGATAAAACGCGCCATCATTCCACGGGCCCTCTTGGCAAAAAAACTAACCATCTTAAATGTATCACCTTTTTTTTCCTTGAATTGCGGGGTTATAATTTTGGCATCAAGGTTCTTAAAGTTAATAACACTGAAATATTCTTTACTTGCTAAGTTGATTAAGATTTTTTCTTTTTTCAAAAGGATAAATATTTTATTCGTGATTATTTCTCCCCAGAATTGATACAGGTTTTTGCTTCCATCACATGGGAAACTCGTTCCCATTTCAAGTCGATATGGCCGAATAAGGTCAAGAGGGGAGATCAGTCCGTAGAGTCCCGATAGTATACGAAGATGATTTTGAGCATAGTTAATGTCATTTGTTTTCATCGACTCCGCATCAAGGCCTACGTAGGTATCACCCTTAAAGGCAAACATGGCCTGCTTGGCGTTTTTTAAACTAAATGGTGTTTTGAAATCAATATATCTTTTCATATTGAGCTCAGTGAGCTTATCACTAAGCTTCATTAGACTTGAAATTCT
>JAGLCH010000152.1 GCA_023146355.1 Bacteriovoracaceae bacterium
TGCGGACAAAGGAGAACAGATCGAAGGAAGGTCAAGGAATGAATATCCATTTAATGAACACGGAATGCCCAATGTCGAAGTGATGGTGTGTGTCTTTGCCACGATTGATATTTAAAAAAACGGGGAATGATCCTGGCGAGTCAAAACCGTATTTTGAGGCATATTACTGAGATGTGACTGAGATGTGGCACTAGTCGCCCCGACAAAAGTGTCACCCTAAATCGAAACATTTTGAATCGTGCCCTTTTTTATAAATAAAAAGGTATTATTATGCATCTAACATCAGCAGAAAAAACACTCTACAGAGAAACAAGCGCTAGCCTTAAGGGCTACGATAAACGTCAATTTATCGCTAGATCCATTAAGCTATTTGACGAATCTACAGTAAGTGGTAAAAGTTTTGCACGTCGACAATTCGGTTGGTCTCACCATATTGTTACAAAAGCAGTACATGAGTTAGAAACAGAAATACGATGTATTGATGCCTACAATCAAAGAGGTCGGAACTCAGCAGAAACTAAGCTGCCTAACTTGTTGATTGATATTAAAGAAATAGCGGAGATGTACAGTCAGACAGACTATACATTTAAAACAAAACAGCTGTATACACGGTTGAGTGCTTCTTCGATTCGAACGAAACTTATTGAGTTAAAAAACTATACTGATAGTGAACTCCCAACTGACCGAACCATCAGTTCCAAGTTGAATATGTTGGGATTTAAGTTACGGACAGTTACTAAAAATAAACCAAAAAAAAATACCTGAGACCGATTCCATATTTAAGAGTACTCACGCTATAAATACGAAAGCTGACAGGAGTAGCGATATATTGCGCATCTCACTTGATGCAAAGGCGTCGGTAAATATAGGTGATTTTTCAAGAAGAGGTCGAAGTCGGATTCCTGGTATTACTGGGTATGATCACGATTTTAAAATAACCAGCTCCCTGATTCCATTTGGCATTCTATTGCCAAAACATGACGATTTATTCTTGTATTTTGCTCGCAATAGAATAACGAGTGATTTTATAGTTGATGTCCTTATCCAGTGGTGGGAAACAAATAAAGAGAGATTTGAAAAAATAAAAACGTTGGTAATAAATCTCGATAATGGCCATGATTGCAACAGTAG
>JAGLCH010000153.1 GCA_023146355.1 Bacteriovoracaceae bacterium
AGCATTGTGTTGCATTGCCACTAGCAATTTCTTAGATAGACTCACCTGAGACAGTCGTAGGTATTCCAACCAGAGACAACGGCACAGGACAAGGGCAGTAAACACAAATATTACCCATTTCACATCAACACTATTCATCCACAATCTCCCCTTCTAAATCCTTGTCCACGATATCTGCAAAATTACACCTACCAGACTCTATATCTTTCTCAGTAAATATACGTATATGTTTCTCAAAATTTAAGGACACGGAACACGATGTAGATAATCGTATAGATCCAATAGTTGCTCCGGTATCTTTATCATGTAGGTATATAGTTTCTAGCTTACCAACTTTCTTCACTAATGCCATAACTGCCTCCACATATAGGCCTATATTATTCTTATAAAATCACCAAGTGTTTTGAGTATATCCTCTGTACTGCCACTACTGCCATATCTAAACTTATAGTCTGTTCCCAGTTTGTTCAGTGTCACACATAAAGACATCAATCTCCCATCGGGTTTGCTACCCCTACAACAACCCGTATATGTCTTGCCATATTTAGAGATAGTGCAATGGGCAAAAGAGGGTGTCAGTTTCAACAGGGCAATTTTAGTGCCCGTCTTTGGGTAGTAAAAGATCTCAACACCTTTCAAGCATGGATCATTAAATATATTCATCCTGGTGTCCCCACTATGGCGAAGGATTTTTACAACCTAGTCGCCAACTATAAAATAGGTTTCCGATACATCTCAGGTGCCTGATAGTTAAACTTATCTAGCTCCACTTCTATTTCCTTCTCAGCAGATGCAATGGCAAGATTCTGTTCCTCTTGAAGCTTTAGGGACTTCTTAATTAATCTCCTAATCTTAGAATACTCAGTAACCTTATTTAATCTAGTGGCCTCATGCACTAGTGCCAATTCCAACTCCACTTCACCAGCTATCTCCCTTAAGTCAAGGATCTCCTCAGTGTATGCTTTTATCTGAATAGCTAGTTGTTCTTCAATATTACAAAGTTCTTCAATTTTGGTTGCGATCATAATCCACCTCGTTAAACAAATGTAGAGACATTTACCAACTGCACAGCTAGGCCCATTTTTACCTTGGGACTATACCCCTCTATTAACTAAAAAGAATAGACAGTGTAGTGCTACGCCCGATAACAGGCCATTAATAATTGGTGTTTTGAACTTTAGGATAAGTTTCTTCATAGCTCGGTTCCTCCGATTAATTTAGTACTTTCTTATTGGTGAGATACTATTATACGCCCATCCTGATATAGAATCAATAGGTCTGTAATCTTTATAGGGAGGGCACCTTCTCTTTTGAAATAGTTGAAAATTTTAGGGGG
>JAGLCH010000154.1 GCA_023146355.1 Bacteriovoracaceae bacterium
GGGTAATATGACTCATTCTGCGAGTTGGGTAGATTTAGGGGGGAAGGTCAATCCTGCGAGTGGGTTAGATCATAGGGGCTAATAAATACCTTTACTGTGATTTATCAACAAGTTCTTTTGATCTAGCAAGTACAATGTGAAAACAAGAATGGCAAAGCCAATAATCCAGCATAACAGCGTAATTAGGAACCATTTTTTATGATATTTGGTCAATGGAACTTTCCATGACTTCGAAAAACCTTCTTGCAAAAATTTGATTCCAGACTTTTTTATATGTTGAAATGTATAATACATATATATCAACCATGGAAACAAGAATACTGCTATCGCAAAAAAGTATATAAAAGGTGTTGGGTCAATTGGAAATATTTTCATTTTCTATCCTTTCGTTAGGGTGAAGAGTTGAACCAATGACCTTACCCCTTACTTCGTCCACTCATAAATTGAGTCACGCTGCATCAGCATAAGTTTTAATTCCCATTTCTCTATTAAAAAACTCCTGAGGAGTTAAATTTCCAATAGAACTATGAGGTCTTTCTTCATTGTATTCTATTCTCCACTGTTCTATCAACCTTCTTGCCATGCCAATATTTAAAAACCAGTGCATATTTAAACATTCATCTCTAAATTTCCCGTTAAAGGATTCTATATACGCGTTGTCTGTAGGTGTTCCCTTTCTAGAGAAGTTAAGCTTTATTCCTTTTTTGTAGGCCCATTGATCAAGAGCAAGACAAATAAATTCCGGACCATTATCTACGCAAATAGTTTTTGGTGCTCCTGCAATCTGAATGGCCTGTTCTAATGCACGTATGACTCTGAGCCCGGTGAGGCTGTGGTCGACTTCAATGATAGGACTTACTTTTGAAAAGACATCGACAATCGTCAATGATCGAAATGGTTTCCCGTAGCTTAGTTGGTCCGACACAAAGTCCATCGCCCATATCTCATTGCATTCTGTAGGCTCATGCAGGGAAATTCTTGTCTCTGACTTATAGTTTTTCTTTTTACTCTTTCGCCTGATTGCTAAATCTTCTTCCCGATATATCCTCTCGGTCTTCTTGTGGTTGATCACTAGTCCTTCGCGAAGAAGCATCTGATGGATACGTGGCATCCCATACCGTTTCTTTTTATCGGCCCAGTAGATAATGCGATCCCTGAAAGATGAATCATCTTTCTTCATTGGTTCATATCTTTTTGTTGATCGAGGAAATATAAGGAGCTGACATGCGCGACGCTCACTAACACCAAAGTCATTTTGTAGTGATATTGTCGCATTCCTCTTCGCTTCAGCTCCTACCACTTTTTTGAATTAACATCCTTTAGCATATCAATATCAAGGGCCTGGTCTGCGACAAGCTTTTTAAGGCGTCTATTCTCATCTTGAAGTCTCTTGAGTTCTTGAAGCTCAGAGATCTCCATACCGCCAAATTTTGATCTCCAAGCGTAGATTGTTTGCTGGTGAGTCCCAGTTTCTCTTGCGAGATCCTTGCATTTTTCACCAGCTTCAAGCCGGTTCAGGATTTTAATAATTTGTTCTTCTGTAAAACGTTTCTTCTTCATCTGTGTCTCCTA
>JAGLCH010000155.1 GCA_023146355.1 Bacteriovoracaceae bacterium
CCGGCCACAATCATATTACTTTTTGGGTCTAGGGGTAATTGTCCTGAAATATGGTTATAGTGAGAAAAAGCTACAGTATGGGAGTATGGAGTTTTTGGTGCATTTTCAGTATTGCTTGCTTCCATGATGAGTAATTTAGTATCTTCAACAAGCTGCGGAGGTGTTCCATCTCCGTGAGAGATAACAGTATCAACTTGCACCAAAGCATCCATTGGTAGAGCAGAAGCACTAACTACTGTACGCGCAGGAACATAGTCTTGAAAAAACTTTGAACAAACTTCGTTAACAGCATCAATATCTGAAATGTTTTTAACAAAGAAAGTCGTTTTAACAACATCGTTCATAACGTGATCGATGCTTTCTAAAATTGCTTTAACATTGGTTAAGCACTGATCTGCTTGCTCTTTAATGCCACCTGCTACGATTTTCCCTGATTTAGGGTCGACAGGTAGTTGAGCTGCAAGGTTATTGTAGTGAGAAAAAGCTACAGAATGTGTGAAAATACCTTTTGGTGCATTGTCTGTATTTCTTGATACTTTGATAAGAGCACAAGGGTCTTGTGGGGCGGTTCCCTCACCATTTGAGATAAGTGCGTCCATTTGTACTAGAGCATTATCCATTGGTAGCGCTGCAACTTCAACTGTTGTACGTGTGGGAAGATCGCTTTTAAAATATGTAGTATAAATTGAATCTACAACTTCGAGATCAGTTAGATTTTTAAGAAAGATCGTAACTTTAACAACATCATCCATAACATGATCGATGCTTTCTACGATTGCTTTAATATTATTCAAACACTGTGCGGCCTGCTCTTTTACGCCACCATCTACTATTTTTCCTGATTTAGCATCGATTGGTAATTGAGCTGAAATGTTGTTGTAATGAGAAAAAGCTACCGTTTGTGAGTAAAGGCCTTTTGGTGCATCTTTTGTGTTTCTTGAATTTTTTATAATATCACTGCTCATATTAAATTCCCCTTTTAGTTAATATTACTGATATTTTTTTTTGAGAATATCACATATTGGTAAAAAGTTACAAAATTTAAACTTAATTGCGATTCAATTAAATATAAAAGTGGTCTCTATCAGCAGCGCTAATTCCGAGCATTCTTGTCGGATACCTTTCTCTTTTAATAACTTTTTGCGTAGGTCGACCTTAAGTGAATGACGCTTTCAAAGCCGACAAAGTTTCCTACAGTGGCACCAAGTATCCAAGCAATTGAATTGATCATAAAAACTTCCGAACCAAAGAAGATAAGAGTCATATAAGAAACCAAGCTAAAGCCTATATAGTATGTATATTTAAACTTTTTTATTGCTCGTAATTCATCATGAGATAAAATCAAACCTGCGAGGGCAGCACCAAAGAATAAGAAAAAGATTCCACATGCAACATAAAAGAAAAAAGGAGAGAGGGTAACATGAAGAGAGTGTAATAATTGATTATGAGCAGAGAACCCAAACCCAAACTGCGGGCAGACTAGTAATGTTGAAATTCCTGCCAGGGTCTCAATACTGAAAAACTTGGCCAAAACAATCCAGACAGATGGAAAAAGTCCACTCCGAACCATCTCATTAATACTATTATCAATTGATTTTTTTGTTGAAACAGGATCAGCTTCGACAAATTCAAGAAACTCATCCATTATTTCTTTTTCACTTTTTTTACCAATCATTTTTGACCCCCTACCTCGATAAGACTTTTCAACGCCCTAACTCCTCGACTAACCACCTGTCGTGCATTCAAAGAGTTGCTACTCATACGTTTTCCAATTTCCCCAAAAGATAAACCTTCATCAAAACGTAACTCCAGTGCTCGCCTCTGCGAATCACTAAGGCTAGAAAGCTCAGATATTGAATCACCAATCGAGAAGGATTCAGTTTTATCGTTAGCTGCGTAAGAGTTAACATGATCTGTATCAACGCTGATATACTTTTTATATGTATTTCTTTTTCGAATGTGATCAATCATGACGTTCCTGGCGATTGTAAAAAACCATGGAAGGAATGGGATATCCTTTGAGTATTTCATCCTATTCGTATGAAGTTTAACAAATACTGTTTGGAAAACTTCCTCTGCTTCAATTTGATCGGATAACTTCTTAACAAGATACCCCATCAATCTTTCTTTATGTCTGCCATAAAGAACTTGAAAGGGGCCTAAGTCACCCTCTTTATAGGAAAGCATCAATTCTTCATCAGTCATTATTTAACATCCCTTTATATTAGCTAGAACGTATCAAGTCGCAAAAGTGTGACATTAATTAGTAACTCTTTGATTTCACGCGATACTTTTCATCTAGCATAGCTCAAAAAGCTCGACCAAAAATAAAAAAATAAACTTTGTCACAGAAATCATCTCTAAAACGTCTAATTAGAGTAGGCCAAATAGAAGCATATTTGCAAAACAGAAGTCAATAACGAGGGGATAATGAATATGATGTAATAGCTCACTATTAACTAAAAAAAATTAGATATTTAAAATACAACAACTCATTACAAAAAGGAAAATCATGAAAAAGAGTAATTCAATTTTTAAAAGAATAAGTTCTATGTTTGTTCTTACCATTCTCGTTACATTTACAATCTTGATAAACACTCAACCAACTTATGCACATTGCGACACTCTTGACGGACCTGTAATAAAGGCCGCGAGAACGGCGCTCAAAGAAAAGAATGTAACGTCACTCCTTAAGTGGGTACGCCCATCCGATGAAAGTGAGATAAAGAAGGCATTCAAAATGGCACTAACGGTACGATCGAATGGTGGTGAAGCAATGAAATTGGCCGATTTATACTTTTTTGAAACATTGGTTAGGATTCATCGATCAGGGGAAGGAGTGCCTTACACTGGCATCAAACCAGCATCTACAATAGACCCCGCTCTTGTTTTAGCGGACAAAGCATTAGAGAATAATTCTGTTGACCAGCTAGTTAATATTTTAAGTAATGCAATGGAAAAAGGTATTCGAAAACGCTTTACCCATGCTGGAGAATCTCTAAATCATTCTGATGACAATGTTGAATCGGGTCGTAAATTCGTCAAAGCATACGTTACCTTTACACACTACATTGAAGGTATTCATGGTTTAATTAAGGGAAATTCTGCACACCATGAGGAAAAGTAAGAGAATCATTAAGGATCTTACAAAGGGAGCATGGCGCTCCCTTTGCTATTATAAGAAAGCATCGAGACATAAATTAATTTTTCTTGACCTAGGTCAAGGACAATATCATATACTTCACACAAAATATTCAAGACCTTTCAGTAAATTAAATGGAGAATAAAATGGAAATAAAAAACTATAGTGACTTACAAAAGAGTGACAATCCCCACGGAGTTCAGGCAACAAAGATCCATGACTCTAAGAATGGTGTCGTGATGCACCTACTACTAAAATCAGGCGAAAGTTTGAAACCACATAAGACCCCAGTAGATGTTTCATTTTATGTTTTAGAAGGTACTCCGACAATTATGGTTGGGGATGAAAAAGTTCAAGTAAAAAAAGATGATATAATTGAAAGTCCGAAAGATATTGTTCACTGTATATATAATGAATCAAGCAATGACATTAGAGTTCTTGTAATGAAGTTGCCGAGGCCCACAGCAAAAACAAGTATGGTTTAAAAAATTCTCTTCCCCCCTCCACCGAAGAAGCTGAGGGGGAACGAAGTGACTTATAAATCAGTTAATCAAAGTCCAGAACCTGAGGCTTGATATTCTGAGCGTAACGAACGAGGTCGACAACCTCTCTAACACAACCCTGTCCACCATCGCGCTCAGTGATATAATCAACACACTCACGCACCTCATGACTTGAGTTTTCAACAGTAGCAGAAAACCCTGCTTTTTTGAGGAGGGGAATATCAAAAAGTTCGTCCCCAATGTAGAGTATTTCTGATGGATCATATCCATCTGCAATCACTTGCTTAAATGCTTCGCGCTTATCTTCGTTTCCGACAAAACTGTAGTCAAGAGTGAGATTACTGGCACGCATTTTCACACCTACAGAATCTCCCCCAGTAACGATACCTACTTTGATTCCACCTTTCTTAAGCAGCTTAAGGCCGTAACCATCGAGGGCATGAAAAAAGCGGTTAAACCCAATCTCTTCGCCTCCCCAATAAATTTGGCCATTGGTCAAAATACCATCCACGTCGCAGAGAAAGACTTTAATTTTTTTTAGTTTTTCTTCATGCTCAACTGCTGCTGCTCTAATATCTCTCATTAGTGCCATTATACTACCTCGTAAATTTTAAGGAGCTGTTCAACAATTGAACCAACTTTCAATAGGTCTAAACAATTTGTGGAATCAGACATCGACTTTTCAGGCACAGGATGAACTTCAAGAAATACTCCATCGGCCCCTGCTGCAACGGCAGCTTTGGCAAGCACCATGATCTGCTCTCTCTTCCCACCAGAAACATTTCCTGCGCCGCCTGGTTGCTGAACACAGTGAGTAGCATCATGAATTGTTTTAACACCAAAACTTTTCATAATTTGAAATGATGCCATATCAACAATCAGGTTACCGTAACCAAAAGTAGTCCCTCGTTCGGTCAAGAGAATTTGATCTAAAGTAAGGATTTCATTTGCCTTTGTTACAATGTGACGAGTATCTTCTGGTGCTAAAAACTGCCCTTTCTTTATCTTCAGACGAGAATTATATTTCAGGCAAGCTTCAGCTCCCTTAACGATCATATCTGTCTGGCGACAAAGAAAAGCGGGAACCTGTAATGTATCGACAACAGAAGCAACAGCATCTGCCTGCTCAGGCGTATGAAAGTCCGTTACAGTTGGAACGCCAAATTCCTTATTTACGGCCTCTAAGATCTTTAGTCCGGCATCGATTCCTTGACCTCGGAATGAGGTAATAGAAGATCGGTTGGCCTTATCAAAACTCCCCTTGAAAGTATAATTTACTTTGTCCGCAAATGGCTTGAGTTGCTCAATAACACTTCCAGCAATTTCAAAGGCAAGCTCCTTGCTCTCTAAAACACAAGGACCAATAAAAAGTTCTAACTTATCTTTTTTCATTATTCATTTCCTTTTGAATTCTCAACAGACTTCTCAATAAATGATTTAAAGAGAGGATGTGGTGCGAAGGGGCGGGACTTAAACTCGGGGTGGTACTGACATGCAATAAAGAACGGATGTTCTTCAATCTCAATAACTTCGACAAGTCCGAGCTCACGATTCTGACCGGAGATGGTCATCCCTGCATCTGCCATCTTTTCAATATATTCGTTGTTAACCTCAAGACGGTGACGGTGTCTTTCACTAATATTCTCACTACCATAAATTTTGTGAGCAAGTGTTCCACTTTCAAGGCGGCAATCATAAGCACCAAGTCTCATACTCCCTCCTTTACGACCATCAGCACTTTGCCCTTCCATATAATGGATGACAGGAGTACCACTATTCCCAAACTCCTCTGAGGTCGCGTCTTTAATTTTTGCTACATTTCTTGCAAATTCGACTATCGCCAATTGTAACCCCAAGCAAATTCCAAAGAAAGGAATACTGTTTGTTCGAGCGTACTCAATTGCGTTAATTTTACCCTCTGTTCCTCGAACTCCAAATCCCCCAGGAACTAAAATTCCGTCGATACCACCTAAAAGCTCTGCAACCTTTGATTTATTTTCAAGATCATCAGAGTCTATATAGACAGGGTCTAGCTCAACTTGATTTGCAATTGCTCCATGGCGAAGTGCCTCATCAAGGGACTTATAGGACTCTATAAGGTCTGTATACTTTCCAACGATTCCAATTTTTATTTTCTGAGTAGGATTTGCCCAGCGATAAATAACATCGTCGAGGTCACTCATGTTAGGGCGTCCAGTCCAAATACCTAGCAGCTCACTTGCTTTTTCATCAAGTCCCTGCTCGTGAAACAGAGATGGTACTTTATAAATCGAATCAACATCGATGCATTTAAAGACCTGACTTCGCGGAACATTACAAAATTGTGTAATCTTGCTAAGTGCGGCCTCATCAATATCGCGATCACTTCGACAAATAATGATATTTGGAACAAGCCCAATTTCACGTAACTCTTTAACCGAGTGCTGAGCAGGCTTTGTCTTTAGCTCCCCCGCTGCCTTCAAGTAAGGAACAAGTACCAGATGAACAAATAAAACATTTTCAGGACCTACATCTTGAGCAAACTGACGAATTGACTCCATAAAAGGAAGAGATTCAATATCACCAACAGTGCCACCGATCTCACCTAAAATAAGGTCACAGTCTTCTGCCGCCAAATGGATACGTCTTTTGATTTCATCCGTAATATGCGGAACAACCTGGACTGTTTTTCCAAGATATTTCCCTTCACGCTCATTTTCAATTACCTGAAGATAAACTTTACCAGTTGTAAAGTTACTCTTCTTTGTAAGATTGAGTGACGTAAAGCGCTCGTAATGGCCAAGGTCAAGATCAGTCTCCGCTCCGTCATCTGTAACAAAGACTTCACCGTGCTGAGTTGGGCTCATTGTTCCTGGATCGACGTTGATGTACGGATCCATTTTCAGCATGCCGATTTTAATGCCACGCCTCTCTAGAAGTGCAGCAATACTCGCAGAAGCAAGTCCTTTACCAAGTGAACTGGCAACACCACCAGTTATAAAAATGTATTTTTTATTCGTCTTGGCCATCTAGGACTCCCTCAAGCTTTATCAGATCTTCTGGAGTATCAACTCCAATTAATGTTCTATTTGATGTAACGGCACCAATGGTCATTCCCAATTCAAGTGCACGGAGTTGTTCAAGTTTTTCCAGAGATTCATAGTAGGAGCAAGGAGATGCACCAAACTTTACTAAAGCGTCTGGTCGATAGGAGTAAACTCCAATATGCTGATACCATTGCTCGTACTCAGGATCTCCATCGCGAACGAATGGGATCGAGGCACGACTGAAGTAGTGGCAAATCCCCTTCACTTCAGAAAAAATCACCTTCACTTTATTCGGATCTCTGAAGTCTTCATCAAAACCAGTCATCGGTCTCACGAGAGTAGCAATATCAAAGTCTGAATGTGTATGAAAGTTAGCTAGGCGATTAAGCTCGTCTGCCTTAAGTAGAGGCTCATCGCCTTGAACATTAATCAGAAGCTCAAAGCCCTCATTTTTAAAAAATCGCTGGTACGCCAGTAGAATACGCTCAGAGCCAGAGCTTACGTCGTCATCGACTCTTTCAACTTGTCCGCCAAACCCTTGAACATGTTTTTCAATTGACTCATCGTCTGTAACTACGCAAGTCGTAAATCCAGTCTTGATACAGTTCTCGTAGACTGTTTGAATCATTGACCTATCTTTTACTTTTGCCAGTGGTTTACCGGGGAAGCGAGTAGAAGCAAAACGAGCGGGGATTAAGATTAAAACCTTTTCCTTATTCACTATTCAAATTTCCTTGTTAGCTAAAAGTTCCAAAGGAATAATTTATCACTCTGAGTCGCAGTTGTTAAGCTGTGATAAGGTTAAGTAAGTTTTTTTTTCAAGGTTAACAAAATAATGCGAAGCGCAACTCTATTGATATTATTTATCACACTTCAATCCTATGGGATGAATACATTAGATGAGTCAAAATCTGTGATAACGGCCCCAAGCATCGGCTCGAAATGCCTCGTTCTACTCAACAACCGTTCTCACAAAGTTAAATATAAGCAAAAGCTAGCATCTCTTATCGAGCGCAATATTAAGCTGCAACATCATAAAATTGACGACATTAAAGTTCGTCAAACTCTCATTTCAAACCTTCGCAAGCTTAGAAATGAGTACATCCTAGTAAAAGGAAGAGTTCGCTTTCTCAGCAATGAAATAGTTAAAACAGGCTGCCCTGCCATTCGGATCTAATCCCCAATAATTAATAGTTTTCCTTCACAAGCCGTGTCAAATTTCTTACAATTTTTTAGTAATGTATTAATTCACGGAAGATGATAACAATATGAAGAGAAGAATTCACACACTCCTTCTCGTTATGCTGGTAAGTACAGGGGCAAGTGCACAGACCTCACCTGTTAAGATTACCTATGACGAGAATATTACACCGATCAATTTAAAAAGCGCTGTCGAGCAAGGACTGCGTAAAAATCATGATGAAGAAATTCGCCGCTTTGATCGCCAACTTTTAGACTTAGACTATAAAGATGACCGCGATGAATTTTGGCTCCCCAACATTAAGATGGAGCTAACAACCACTGATGATCGTTTGGGCCACCTACTAAGTCAGAACCGTGATGCAAGTTACAATACACCTGCTGGCGTAATGGCACTCAATCTCGGGGAGTACACTCTCTTTAACTGGGGAAAGGATTATCTTAAATTCCTCAACCAAAAGAGTGACTATAAAAGAAGTAGTTCTAAACTTTCAGAAGATCGCAGAGACCTAAAGCACAATGTGATGCTTAAGTACCTAGAGCTGGTTACCGCCAATGAGATCCTAAGATTTAAGAAAACTCAACTGCGCCACGCCTCTTTTATTTTCCGCTTTAATTATGACAAAGCAAAGCAGCGCAAGGTCAGTCGTCAGCAGTTTTATCAATCCAAGTCTGTATACCTGCACTCCCAAGAGGAATATCACCTGGCAAAGAGTAATGTAGAGCAACTTGACCGCGAACTAAGCTACCTGATTAATGATACTGTTCAGACGCGTTACAGGTTAACAGAGCAAATTAAATTTCAAAGAATTAAGGGGTCACTCAACGATCTTCTTGAGAAGGGAATTAAGCGCAGTACTAATATCTTAGATGCAAAAAACAATGTTGTGACATCTGACCGCGAGTATCAGATTGCAAAAAAAGAGAACCTTCCTCTTCCAAAGGTATCCCTAAAGCTAGGTGCCTATAAGTACCAATTTGATGACAATAACTCGGATACAAAATATCAAAACTCTCTTGGTAGCGATGGAGTTGACCTTGTTGCTTCGATTAATGCCAGCTGGACGCTAACGGGTCGAAGTGGATTACTAAATGGGCGAAGAACAAAACGCGCTGTCTTAAACCGCAATAGAGCGATGAGACAACTGAGTCAATACCGTCACAATACCCAAAATACTATTAAGTCGCTCTACAAACTCGCCATCTTCTACGAAAGAAAACACAACATTTTACAAACAGATGTTCAAACTCTTAGAAGCTCTTTTGATGTGATCCTAGACAACTACACCACTAAGAAAACCCCATTTCTGAACTTTAAGGATATCCTTGAGGACAGTACTCAAAGAGAGATCGATTTGGTGATGAATAAATACGAGCATGCGCGAACAAAAATTCTACTGGCCAGAAACTGTGGGCTTGAAGACCTCCCTGGAGAAAATCTTGAACAATTAACTGAATTTCGCCAGGAGTAAGAGATGAAAAAGATACTGATAACACTACTTACAATAATATCCCTTCCTCTGATTGCTGGGGAAGATATCACCTTTAAAATGATTGATAATGAACTAGGCGTCACCTTTGATGATTATCCTATTACAAGTGATCGTCAAAGGGTTTCCCTCGTGGCCTCCCACGGAACTAATCTTAAATCTCCGGGGAACATGTACTCCATTGAGTTAAACTACGCTCTGAGATTAGACAGTATTTGGGTAGAAACTTTTATCAGTCAAACCACAGCAAACTTCAACTCTCTCTTTGGAAGTCAAGACAACACTGTAGACGATGCAGGAATTGGAGATACCACAGAAAAAATGATTTCTGGCGGTATAGGCCTTGGCCACCGGTTCAACTATATTCAAGAGCTACTTGGAAGCAGCAAGTGGTATGAGTCAACAACTGCATTTGCCACCTATAACCTTATGGAAGAGACATACACAGCAAAGCCTTTTCAGGGATTTGGGCTGCGCACAGATTTTGGAATTCACTACCGCATGAATCCCAGCTCTCAGGTGGGACTAAAGGGAATTTACCATGTGGCATCTCTTGTTCGCGGCCCTCAAAATGATACAGAAAAGCGAACTGATCGGAGCCTAACGACTGCATCTCTCAGCTTCGCATTTGAATATGGGATGTATTTTTAACCTTTTCGATTTATGAATCGAAGTAAAATAGATAATAAGTATTTTGAGGATGACAATGGAAACAGCAATTGACCACATATTAAAATATGGCATTACTCTTTTTACAATTATCAACCCCCTTGGAATCATCCCTATATTTTTGGGGATGACTAAAGATCACGGCCTCCTAGAGCTTAAAAAGATATCAAAATCCTGTTCTATTGCTGTGATCATCACTCTTATTGTCAGCCTTGTTATTGGTCAAAAAATCATAAACTTTTTTGGAATTAGTATTGCATCATTTAGAATTGGTGGAGGTCTCCTGATTTTCACAATGGCCTTTAGTATGATTTCGGCCAAGGCCTCTGCGGCAAAAATCAACCGCTCAGAGATAAGAGAACAAGAGGCGAGTGACACAGAATTAGGAATTGTTCCTCTAGCAATCCCTCTTCTGGCCGGGCCTGGCGCCATCTCAACTTCGATTATCCACGCTCAACGCTTTAATACAGTCACTCACTGGCTTGGAGCTATTGGAGTTATTGTTACTATAGGTCTCTTCATTCTCCTTTCGTTTCGCTACAGCCGAAAAATTGGAGAAAGGATTGGGGTTATAGGGCTTAACGTACTTACTCGAATCATGGGTATAATTCTACTAGCACTATCAATTGAGATGATTGCTGGTGGAATTAAAGAAATTCTTCCAGTCCTTAAAGGTATTGCTTAAGTTCGAAATATTTAGACAAGAGATTTATTACGCCATCCACCTTGAAGATAACGAGCAAGAGATATAACCCCGGTAAATAAGACGTAGAGGGTTGCGCAAAGCCAAAGGTAAGAGCCATCGGCGTGAAAAACAGTCGCAATAAGATAGCAGGGAATCACCATAAACACGATGGAACAAAAGAGTCCAGTGTACATGATAAAGCTAGTGTCACCAGCACCTTTTAGGACACCTTGAATTGTCATTCCTGTGGCATCAAAAAAGGCATAGAAAGCAACGAACCTAATATACACTTTTGCAAGATCCATCACTCTAGTATAATCATCTCCACTGGCACCTGAAAGTAATGGGGCAAGACCAAACTCAGGAGCAAAGAGAAAAATCATAGATGCGGGAAAGACATAAATCATAGAAACTAAAAATGCATTTCGGGTGAGCTGATTAAGAAGCTCCCATTTCTTAGCTCCAATTAATTGTCCCGCCAAAACAGAGGTGGCAATATGACAACCAAAAATAGGCATAAAGATAAGATTATCCATAGACCAAGCAGCATTGCTTGCTGCAAGTACATCTTCTCCTAGCCTTCCGGCCATTAAAAGAAAAAAGGTAAAACCAAAATGAATAATAATGAGCTGAATTCCACTGGGAATACCAAACTTAAGTAGCTTTAAAAACTCTTGTGAATGAAAGGCCATTTTTCTTAGACCATAAATACTCACGACCTTAGGGCGAGTGAGTAAAATAAGATATAGAATTACCCCAAATGCTTGTGCAATAACTGTTGCAATTGCAGCGCCTTTTATTCCCAATGCCGGAATTCCCAGACCTCCAAAGATAAGAAGATAGTCTAGTGGGATATTAAGGAAAGTCGCGCCTAGACCTACCCACATTACCACTTGAGTTCTCCCAATTCCGTTAAATAAAGAGGAGAGAACAGTGGTGAGGAGGAGAAAGATTGACCCTGCATGAATAATCGAAAAATAGATCGACTCTTCGACTTGAACGCCGGGAGAATGGCCAACAAAAGAAAAGATTTCTGGAGCAAAAAACGCTGCGGGAAGAACAAGAAAATATGATGCGAGGGCGCAGTAGATCCCCTGCCAAAGTACACGCCCAACTTGGGTGGGCCTTCCTGCTCCAAAATATTGAGCAATTAGGCTATTGCTAAAAGTAACTGTTCCAAAAAAAAATGCTATAAATGAAAACGCCAACATTCCGGCAGGAGCAGAGGCGCTAAAGGAGTCAAAGGAATGCAAAAGAAGGAACTTTCGGTCAATAAATGCCATCACTGTAAATGATGAAGAATTAATGACTACCGGTACGGCAACCTGCATAATTCGCTTAATTCCTGCTTCTCCACTCCACATATCAAATATCCTGACTTAGCAAATAGAGTGATATTCTTCGAGCCATTTAATCTCTTCAGAATCAAGTAGATCGCGATTAATTAGCGCTTCTTCATATGGTATTTTTACCATCGTTTCAAAATAAAGGTAATCCTCAAACTTTGGATGCTTCTTTACAAGCGCTACATTCTCAAGGCGAACCCCGCCAAAACCGGGGAGGTAAATCCCAGGCTCGATTGACACAACATTGCCTTCGAGAAGTGGCCTATTATAGTTACTAGATATCCCAGCTCCACCTTCATGAACATTGATCCCTACTCCGTGCCCTGTTCCATGCATATAGTTGTGGCCAAACTTAAACATCGACTGACGTGCAAGCATATCTATTGAGGCCCCTGTTGTTCCTGTGGGGAAAACCGAGTTTTCAACCTGAAGTAGCCCTTTTAAAACAAGAGTATAAATCTCTTTTTGCTTGGAAGATGGAGTCCCCCCACACACAAATGTTCTAGTGGTATCTGTGGAGAAACCTGATTCGTAAAGAGCGCCGGAGTCAAAAAGAACGAATTCTCCAGGCGTCACTTCTACGTCAGCACTTGAATCAGCATAATGCATAATTGACGCATTGGCGCCAACAGCAGCAATTGTATTGAAGCTATTATCTATCGCTCCCTCTTTCTTATATGAGATGTTAGCAAGATTATAAAAATCAAGCTCACTCATCTTCTTGCCATCTTTAATATTCTTTTTAGTCTCACAAATTGCATTCCAAATTGCTTTATTAGAACGAACAAATGCTTTTTTCATCACATCAATTTCACTAGCTGTTTTAACGGCCTGGACCGGAATAGTTCCCCCCGCCCTCTCTTTCAGCTTTTCACCAAAGATGTCTCTTAGCATACGAAAGTCAAAAGCATTAACTGATTTTGGATCATAAAAGACCTCTTCCATTTTGTTGTTCTTTTTAATCTCCTGAAGCTTTATGACCATATCAACAGCTGATATTTTTATAAACTCAACACCTTCAATTTTTGAAGTAGATTCAGCAAGTGGACAGTTTTGATCGACGAATATGTAGAATTTATTTTCAGTGGAAAATCCACGACTCAAAAATGTACTTTGAAATGGCAGATGAAAACCACGACAATTTGAAAGCCATGCGATTGAATCAAGAGCAGAAATGAAGATCCCCTGCCCCTCCTTAAGAATACGAGGTAGTTTCTCTAATGTATCCTCTCCGCGCTCACTACGAGGAAGATGCTTTACTTCTTTGAGAGGCCCGGTAGGAAGAAATTCAATGATGTCTGAGAGATCGTAAGAAACTGTTTTTATTTCCGTTTCAAAACTCTCTTCAATTTTACGTGAAACCCTCTCAGGCTCTAATGCAATAGACTTTATTCCCTCGGCACGAATCATTTCTAACATCAGCCCATCATTTGATTTTCCCATTGGAGTCTTCACAGGAGTAACAAAACTCAGGTCAACTTCTTTATCAACTTGCTCGTGATAGCGCCCATCAACATAAAGGTAAATATTTGTAGGTGTTATCATTACTGATGCTGTAGAGCCGGTGAATCCTGTCACATAGTAACGATGACAGTTTTCAAGAGGTACATATTCATTTAGATAAGGGTCAAAACTTGAAACATAAAAAGAGTCTATCTTCTCTTCATTCATCCAACTTCTTATTGCTGCAACATTCTTCTTAACCATATCATTCGATATCATTTCAAACCTCATATTCTATATATTAGACATTTTTACTAAAGTTTTATCTCTAACTCACCGAAAACAGTTTATAGAGGAAATTTCCAAGGAGATAATATGAAATTCCCTTTCAAAAAACTCTTTTTGGGAGTGTTGGCGTTGTTTTTATTGAAAATCACCGTTGCCCACACTGCCAACGCGCCAGGTGTGAAAGAAGAGACTTCGAAGGATGCTACTTCTTACCGACAAGTTCGGTGAAGTGCTCTCCTCGTTTGATATAATTATCATACTGATCATAGGAGGGAAGCCCTGGAGAAAAGAGTAAAATCCCTTCAAATTCTTGCTTCCTTTCTAGCTCCAAAACAGTCTGAAGATCAAAGCACTTTGCACAATCTATTTCCCCTTCCAACTCAGTGGAAAATTGATCAGTTGTTTCACCAATAAGCATTATCTTGTCTGCTTTTTTTAGCATATCTAGGTGGGGAATTAAAGTATCTCCCTGCCCGCGTCGCTGTCCACCGATGATAAGGTGAAGTTCACGCTCCTCTTTTTCAATGGCATTAACTGCTGTCTTAACAGCATCCCAATTAGTACTTTTTGCATCGTTAAATGCTGTGAAAATACCAGGCCCATCAACAAACTGCACCCGAAACTCAACTCCTCCAAAAGAGTTGATCATATTTTGTACTGCTGCGGTGTCGATTTCCAAAATTGCCATGCACTTAATTGCAAAGAGAAGATTTGTAATATTGTGTCCACCTTGAAGCTTAAAGTTTTCAAGGCAATAGGACTCTTCAATTATACTCTTAGCATTTAGTGGACTTAAAGTATTAATCTTCACGACTTTTGTTATTAGCTTGCGCCCCCACTCCATTAAGTGCTCATCATTACCAGCAAGGATAACAGAGTCAGAATCTGTCATATTCTTAGAAATGTTAAACTTCGCTTCTGCGTAGTCTACAACACCATTATAGCGCTCTCCATGATTGGGAAAAATATTTAATACCATCGCAATATCAGGTCTAAATTGCTCAATCGATTCGAGCTGAAAACTTGAAAGTTCGAGAACAATATACTTCGCACCCTCACCTTGAAGTATATAATCGCAAAAAGGGATTCCTATATTTCCACCAATAAAAGCGCTGATTCCTGCCGCTTTAAAAACCTCTCCTATCATGGAAACAGTAGTGGTTTTACCATTAGTTCCGGTAACAGCTACTAATGGAACTTTGTTTTGAAGCTGAGAGTAGGCCAGTTCAATTTCTGACCACAGGGAAGTTCCATTCTTGACTGCTAAGGCCAAAACCTCATGTTCTCTAGGGATACCTGGACTTAAGATGACAAGATCACACGATCCAAATAGCTCTGTAGATTCTGATTGAGGAAAGCATTTTTCTTTTGAGATGATAGAGACAACTGTATCTAAGTCCCTCCACTTCTCCACCTCTCCATTACTTACAGCAATTGGATCTGCCCCAAGTTTTACGAGTAGCTTTAAAGCGGAAATTCCGGATTTCCCCATTCCAAATACAGCTATTTTTTTGCCCGAAAAGTCCATAAACTCTCCATTTTCCTCTTTCCATCGGTTCGAGAAATTAGTATAAGTCTGGCATGGCAGAGTGTCTAACCAAAAAACTAGAAAGGCTTTATGACTTTTTAACCCCATACGCCCCCATGTGGAGCCTTGAGGTTTTAAATCATTTTCCGGCCACCCTTGAATACTACCCCACTCAGTGGGTGGAAACGCTTGATCGTCTAAGTGAGCGAGAGCTATGGGAAGTAAGCTCTCGTATTAGTTTCGACTCGATCAAGGGCAGTGAACTTCACAACTTCTGCAGTGAGATAGAGGAGCTTGTTGAAATGCCCATGGCCGATCTCTCCATCGTGGAATTTCCGCGCTGGGCCTATGTAGGAGTTAAGGGGAAAAAAAAGCATGAGCTCGATCGCTTTGCTGCTTTAATTGAGCATATTGATAAAAAGTATCACTTCACCAGTATGACTAATCTTGGCGGGGGAATGGGACATCTCTCACGAATGGTTGCCCACTATCAAAAACTCCCCTGCATCGACATAGATATGAACGAAACCCTTCAAAAGCAAGGAGTGGAGAGGATGGAAAAGTTTCCTCTTCCGGAGGGAGCATCCACAGTAGAATTCATATCGGCCTTAATCGATCGAGAAAGTGCAAATAGTAATTTAGTAAAAGAGTTTAAAGTTGGTGGTATAACAACAGGTCTTCACACCTGTGGTCCACTTGCTGTTCGCCATATGGAACTCGCGATAAAAGGTGGATGCAAGGGACTAATAAACTTTGGTTGCTGCTATGGAAAAATGCTCGACAAAAGGGACTTCAATATCTCAAGGCCGGCAATGGTTCGGCCATTGGAGCTAACCAACCACGCTCTTACTTTGGCGACGAGATCCCACACAGAAATTGGCCACAGTGACTTTGAGCTCAAAACCAGAGTTAAAAATTACCGATATGCTCTTCACTTTCTAATGCACAAAGAACTTGGGGTGAAGGAATTTATAACGGTAGGTAATGGCAGGCCATCTCACTATCGTGGAGTTTTCAGCACTTACGCCCTCGATATGCTTAAACGTGTTGAGATTGAACATGACCTCACTGCCGAAGAGATTGATCTATTTTTTAAAACAAAAGAAACTACAGACGTAATTAGACGCCTCTACCTTATGGATATTATTCGTTGGTTACTTGGTCGAGCTCTAGAGCAGTACATTCTAACAGATAGAGCAATCTATATTGAAGAGAGGGGATATACCTCTGAGCTGGTACAGCTCTTTGATGAGAAAGTCTCACCGCGAAATATTGGAATTGTTGCAATTAAGAACTAGTCGAAGATATTAAAAGAAATAGTTGGAAGTACGGGCTCAACATCACTACTTGAAAATAGACCTGATGTGTTTCCTAGAAAAATAAGAATAAAGGCAAATACAAAAAGCAAAATCTTTGCCATATCTTGTTTTGGATCTTCTGGAAGCATAACTAACCTTTGTTTCATTTATTGGGTACTCTAATTTATTGCAAATATTTTATTCTTAGGCAATAGTCTTCAATATGATAGTAAAATATTACACAGATACATTCACCCCTGATACATATCTTCAAGCTGCCTCCTCGCCTTCACGGGGTCGTGATTTTTATCTCTCTCGCACCGCTCTCAAGAATTGTCTTGTGGATTTGTCACCTGATTTCGATAAGATAGGCCTCGACGACCTCGCTATTGAGAATCACCAGCACCTTGAAAAATACCCTCAAATAGCAGTAAGCCTCTCCCACACCAAGGAGTATGCTGCTGCAATAATCAGTGATGATCCCCATGTGGTTTCCGTAGGGATCGACCTCGAACTCACTACACGTCCCATAAAAAAGGGTATTATCAAGTACTTTGATCACAACTTTGATAGCGCCTACTCTCCCCTTGAACTTTGGGTAATTAAAGAGGCCTGCTTCAAAGCGGCATGGCCTATCTTTCAAAAGGAGAAGGCATCTGCCATGGTCCTAAAAGACTTGTGGGTAAATCAAACAGAATTTGGTGTATTCGATATAAAACACCCTGTGGGGAGAATAACTCTCAACTATATTGATCTCTTTGACGAAAAGTTTCTTGTAGCAACTGCAATCATCAAAGAGTAAATATGTGTCGTCTTTTTGGATTTAGATCTGTTATTCAAAGCCAAGTTCATCAAAGCCTTATTGATGCTGACAATGCTCTACTTGAGCAGAGTCGCCGACATCCCGATGGCTGGGGTGTTGCTTTTTACGCAGCAGGCGCTCCACATATTATAAAATCAGAGAAATCAGCTCTTGAAGACCACCTTTTTACCAAGGTATCAGGGATTGTGTCCTCAGAAAGTGTTATTGCACATATCCGTAAGGCCACAAAGGGAAAGCTCAACGTCTTAAACACTCATCCTTTTCAATACGGGAACTGGACCTTTGCCCATAATGGCAACATTAAAGATTTTGAGAAACATAAAGATGAGATCAAAGTTCGTATTGCCCCAGCACTTAGACGCTACATTTTAGGGGATACTGACAGTGAACTTATATTCTTTTTCATACTTACTCACATCTCTGAAAAATTTCCCTTAACCAAAAATGACATCTGCTCAGATTCACTTGCTAAGCGCGTAAAAAGTGCGGTGAAAGAGCTTGTGGGTATTGTTGGGGAGTACTCACAAATTGATGATGCAGGACCAAGCGAAACCTATATCACTTTTCTCATCACCAATGGGGTCACGATGTTGGCCCACCATGGGGGGAAGCAACTCTTCTTCTCAACCTATAAAACAGACTGTCCCGAGGCCAATACTTGCACCAGTTTTTCAGTTGAATGTCACGGCCCTACCAAGACTGGATACATCAACCATTTGATCTTTTCTAGTGAACCACTAGAGGGAAATAATATTTGGCTTGCTATGGATCCTGGAGAAATGATTGGAGTGGATTGGCAGATGAAGCTCAACCGCTACCAAAAGGTTTAAATTTAATATCAAGTGATCCTCCCCCTTCCCTAGCACGTATTTTTTTCATGGAATTAAGAGATTAAAAAAAAGAACTCGCAACAAGTCAGCAACTGTGAGAATAATAGCAATA
>JAGLCH010000156.1 GCA_023146355.1 Bacteriovoracaceae bacterium
AATAAGTCTTTTGAGCGAGTTGAGGGTAAATCGTCGAAGTATCCCACATTTTCAAATCTAAATTATCCTGTAAATTAAATCCATACCCAACACATGGAGGTGTTTAATGGATTTAACAGTATTGAAAAAGAAAATTAGCTCTTACAGAACTCCGAAAGGAAGAATTACAAATCTACCAGATGAGCTGCTAGGAGAAATCTTATTTTCGTGGGAGCAATGGACTGGGGCCTCAAGTTTATTTTATAAAGAGCTTGGGGCAGATCATCGCAAGATGGCCTCATTGATAGGAAGAGCGAAAAGATTAAAAAGGGAGGGGCGATTTCCTGAACCCGAATTTACTGAGATTGCAATTGATGAAGACGTACAAGCGTTACCCGCCGCTTGTGGAGTCAGTAGCGGCCCAGGATGCAATATTGAACTTGTGTGGGATAACAATAAGGTGATTAGGTTTGGAACATCAGACCTACTCTTAGACTTCTTAAAAAAGGCAGCATAGATGATAGCAATGAATCGCAGGACTAAAATCTTCGTATCTAAAGAATCGACTGACATGAGGGCGTCCTACGATTCATTGTTTTCTAGAGTAAAATCGACATTGGATGAAGATCCAATGTCGGGACATCTCTTTGTCTTTATTAATAAACGCAGAACTAGCTGCAAGTGTCTTTATTACGATGGTACAGGTCTAGTCATCGTATCTAAGCGAATGGAGAAAGGACTTTTTAGTAAAATCAATCCCTATCGTAGAGAGAAGTTAGTTTTAACCCAGGCCGAATTCAGCCTCTTCTTTGAGGGGGTTGACTTAACAAAGAGATTTATCGAGAGTCCTGCAGAAATCTCAAACTTTAATTAGATTTATGGGGCCCTGGGCCTATACTTTTTGAATAAAATTATAGATACTTTTGTTCATGAATCAGCAGATACTTTTTAAAACTATTCCTGAAGAAAAACTAGACCTCTTAACAAAAGAGGAACTCAAAATTTTACTAAAAGGTGAGCAAGACCTCACGAGACAGCTTCAGAATTACACCAGAGAACTACTCGCAGAACTACTCAGGTCGGAGCAAAAATCATTCCTTATTGAAGAGCAGACTATAAATATTAAGCACCGCCTTTTTGGTAAAAGCTCAGAGAAGTCAGATAGAAAAAGAAGCATCGAGAAAGAAAAAAAGGCTCCGAAGAAGCGAGTGCTGCTTCCGAGTCAAAGATACCCTAATATTGATATTATTGAAAAAGACGTTGAGCTTGATGCAATGCCATCGTGTCCTTGCTGTGAAGCGAAGATGCAAGATTCCGGTCTGAGCGAAGATAGTGAGTACCTCACAGTCATTCCAAAAAAATACTATGTGGTAAAACAAAAAAGACACAAGTATAGATGTTCAAAGTGTCATGGCGCTCTGATTACCGCACCTGCGATCCCCAGGATAAAGCAAGGTTCCAGTTATAGTGATGAAATGACCTTGGATGTGGCGCTGACTAAATATTGCGACCTGATTCCTGTGGAGCGCTATGTGCAGATGGCAGCGAGAAGTGGAATTGAAGGAGTGCCTGCAAACACTTTGATTCAGGGGACTCATAATCTTGCAGACTTTCTTGAGGATGTTTACAAAAACATTAAAGAGGAAGTTATCAGCTCAAAAGTTCTCCATGCGGATGAGACTCCTCACAAGATGCTTGAGGGTGACAAGAAGAGCAACTGGTATCTTTGGGGTTTCTCTACAGAGAGTGCTGCATATTTTGATGCGAAAGATACTCGCTCTGGATCTGTGGCATCAGATCTTTTAAAAGACTCAAGATGTGAATTTCTAGTAAGCGACGTGTTCAGCGGCTATAAGAGAGCTGTCACTGACTGTAATGTTGAGCGAAGAGAGAAAAGTCTTCCTCTGATCAGAAACATTTACTGTAACGCCCATGCTAGACGCAAGTTTAAGGAGTCTGAGCAATCCTTTGAATTTGAAAGTAAGTTTTTTCTTTGGTGCTACAAGAAAATTTATTACCTAGAAAAGAGAAAGGACTTTAAGAATCGAAGAGAGTGGCAAGGTCTTTACTATAGAGCTATGGAGAGATTTGCACTTGAAATAAGGAGTAGCTATTCAAAGAAGAGCTCTCTTATAAAAGGGGTAGACTACTTTCTTAAAAACTATGACGAGCTCACATATTTTTTAAAGCGTGAAGATATACCAATAGATAACAATTCTCAGGAAAGATTGATGAGATCACCCGTTATTGGGAGAAAAACCTGGTATGGGACACACTCTCGAAGAGGAGCAAAGACCCATTCAATCCTTTTTTCTCTAGTGGAATCTTGTAAGCTGAATAAAATAAATCCAAGAGAATATTTTAAAGAGATTGTTCACGCAATCCATCAAAAGCAAACGATATTTACTCCAAGTAAATACGCAGATCTAAAAGAAGCAGAAACTGCCTGATAATACGTGGCAGGTCGATGATTTACTTTTTTTATGTTGTCATGGATTGAAAAAGAATTTAGCAGGATTAAATTTAACGATGAGCGCTTAAACAGACGCTTTTTAAAGCTGGCAACAGAACTGGCAGACAAGCCAAGCCTTTCCATTA
>JAGLCH010000157.1 GCA_023146355.1 Bacteriovoracaceae bacterium
GCCAAAATTTGCTGTTTGTTCATTCTTCCAAGGCGTCTTTTCTCGCTCTTGGCCTTCTCTGCTAGCTGCTCAAGCTTGTGTGACTCCATCCTCTCTTTAACTTCTGATTCAGAGAAACTTGGCCGACCATATTTTTTGATACGGGGATCTTTGGTTACTTTGTCAGCATACTCTACAAAATCACTCTTCTGAACATCAATTTCGATGTTGCGAGTGTGGTTTTTAACGGCAGATGCTGCTGGAATATTACCTAAAACTCTCATAACCTATCCTCTATACTTATTGCATGGGATCATTGAAACCCTTGCATTAAATACAATTTCCTTATATATAATACCAAATGTAGCGCTATCTATGCAGGGGTCAACCTTTGCCACAAGGGAAGTTATGAAGACTAAGTGCCGTCCGCAAAAAAGTATTAACTACTTGAAATCTAAACAAGCAGTCATGTTTGATATGGATGGAACTCTGTTTGATACCGAACCCCTTCATGCTCAGGCCTTTCGCCAAGTTTTATTAGAAGAACAGATGGATCTCTCTGCAGAGGAGCTCGAATCCCGATTTTACGGTTACGCCGACCCTGCGGTTTTTGAAGAACTTTTAGGAAAAAACTGTGACTCTGAGGGACTTGTTTTTCGTAAAAACGAAGTATTAAAGCAAGCAATTTCCATGCTCTCAACCGAGGAGCTTCTTAAGCTTCAAGTTCCGGGGATGCTGGAATTATTAAAAGAGCTCAAGAGCTCAGGACTCAAGCTCGCTTTAATTTCGGCCAGCGAAAATGAGATCGTAAACCTAATGGTAAAACATTCGGGAATCGCTCCCTACCTAGATACTGTTGTGGGTAGAAATGATACTGGCCGCTCAAAACCCCATCCCGATCCCTACTTTTTTGCCATGGAAAAATTGGCAGTAGATCCAGATAACTCACTTATATTCGAGGATTCTCCCACCGGTCTAGAGGCCGCTAGAGAGTCAGGTGCTGAAGTGATTGCCATTGACCCAAAATGCGATGAGGAAGAGGACAGAGATGCCATCGCCAATTATTCTTGGCTAAAATAGGCCATTTGATAAATTTTATTGAACACTCCCCCGAGTGCTTTTTAAAGTCATAGAAATCAGATGAACTTATTCAAAGTAATCAAACAGTTATCAGTCATATTCACACTATAAAAATCTTCACAATCACGCTTCTCACTGTATTTAATTGAACCGTTCACGATACCTGCTATTGTTGAGTTAACAAACAATGTGCTTTACCCTGCACCTTTGCTGAACGTTTTCACCACACAGTTGTACGTAAGTTGAATAAGGCAGTTAGGGAATCAAAAGAGACGACGTTTCTTTTGGATTATGACATGAACTTTAAAAAATTATTACCCGTATTAGTTGTTGTTCTATCTTTAACCATCCTACCAAGTTGTGGGAAAAATGAATCAGGATTCACCCAGCTGCATATCCCAGGCGTTGATGGACCAAAGCTCCACCTAGTTGGAGACCAGATGTTAATTTCAATTGTTTTCGAGAATTTAACTGTAGAAGGCGGTCTTCGCTACCCAGTCCCAAAGTACCCGAACTCACATATTGAGATCGCTCCAGATTTTGAATCAGAAGGAACTTTAATGGTCGTTGCAGTAGATCTCGACGATATCTTTGGAGGAAACATTGATCAGTTCGATTCACAAACTCTTCCTGGTGGTCGCCCACTACCTGGTGTATCTTCGGGACGGTTACCTGCTGTAGCTTTCTCAATTCCAAAGTGGAAGAACATAGGGTTTTACCTAGGACCTAAGATCTTTGGACTATTCGTTCCTGTAAAAGGTCTAAATATGCAAGGTGCGATGCTTACAGCGAGATTCTACGCAGGTGGGTCCCGTCAAGGAAACATCTCTCTCGTAGGGGAAGATTCAAATGGTGAAAACTCTGGATTTCTTCTAATGCTAGATATGAGTTCGAAGACCAAGAAACGCCTTGAGTATCTTGCTCGAAAAAAATAGTTTCAAGTTAAATTTAAAAGATTTCTGGCCTCCCACTCGGGAGGCCTTTTGCACAAGGTGCCAGGAGCTTTGGGGGGATATGGGGTCACAATCCGACCACCCCAAAAGTGTCAAAGTTAGAAATACTTTACTTTTTTACTTAAGTTTTTAACCGACTAGAACGATAGGGTACCTGTAACAAAATAAAATATTACTCGAATTTCTTGTGTTGAACGTTTGTTGATGTTGTACGTAAGTTGTTAATAGAAATCGGGCGCCCTAGAAACGACGTTTCATTATGGGTTTTAGAATGAAAAAAATATTATCTGGACTGTTAATTTTACTTTTTGCTGTATCAATGACTGCCTGTAAGAAGGACATAGGCGGAAAAAGCACTCTTGCGATTCCTGGAGTCGATGGACCAAAACTACACATTATCGATGACAAATTGCTAATTTCGATGGTTTTCGAGAATTTGACGATTGATGGTGGACTACGTTACCCAATTCCACAGTATCCAAATTCACACATCGAAATAGCACCCGATTTCGAATCTGATGGAACATTAATGGTTGTAGCTGTAGACCTTGATGACGTCTTTTCCAGCAGCCTTGATCTGCTAGATCCTATGACACTTCCTGGTGGACGCGCTCTTCCTGGTGTTGCTTCTGGAAAACTTCCTGCAGTAGCTTTCTCAATTCCAAAGTGGAAAAACTTGGCATTCTATCTAGGGCCTAAGCTCTTTGGAATATTCGTTCCAGTACCTAACCTAGATATGGCAGGTGTAATGGTTACTGCAAGATTTTACGCAGGTGGAAAGCGCCAGGGCAATGTATCTTTAGTTGGTGAAGACACTAACGATGAAAACTCTGGATTTCTTCTAATGCTAGACCTTGACTCAACAACTAAGAAGAAGCTTAAGTACCTCGCAAATAAGTACTAACCTAATCCAACAAACAATAAGAGGCCTCTGCTGTGCGGAGGCTTTTTATCGTTTAATGCCCCAAGGCTCCTGGCACTTCGTGCTATTTTTTCTTTTTGAGTTTCTTCTTTAATATGTCAGTACGATGAATAGTTAGGGCCCACTGATAGTTAGTCGATTCGTTGTTTTCCAGTTCAGTATGAACTGGGCCTTTGATTGCATCAATGTCATTTACAACATAAAAGTGATTCCCAAGAACTGCCGTAATATTATACAGTCCAGTATGAAGCTTGTTATCAATAAGAAACTTCAGAAAAATCAGGCGAACCGGTTCAATTTTTGACCCGAGCTTATCCCATTTTTTCATATCCGCTAAACCCTGCCGGCTTTGGAAGTCAGTAAGAGGCCCTTTAAGAGCATTGCTCATAACCTCACTAAATTCAAAATCCGCTTTAAACTTTTTCATATCAACTGAGCGCTTTTGCTTATCACTAGCAAAAAGTCCCTTTCGTGCAATTTCAAACTGTGTAACTTTCTTAATTAGTATAGGTTTTGGAATAGGCTTAGGCCTAGGCTTTGGAATAGGCGCAACAACAATAGCAGGCAGGGGTTTAGGCTTTGGTATGGGCTTAGGGACTACAACGACGATTGGAGCAGGCTTTGGTTTTACTACCTCTTTCTTTGCAACAAAAATAAAATCATCAAGACCCTTATCATCAAATTCTTTTAGTGCTCCAGCAATAAAAATATTACCCTGCTTATAGCGCACATCTGACTTTTTTATCTTTCTATAAAGATCTTCACTTAAATGTTGAAGGTATGGAATCTTCTTCTCTTTTGAACTATTGATCTGTGAAAAACGCTTGAGACAGGCACGTCCATGCCCACCATCATTAATGACAGAAACAGTATTGGCACGCTGTAGCAAATAGGTAAAAATCCCGGCATCTGTAAATCCATAATGAGCATCCACTTCAGAACACAGGTGCTTAATAACTTTTTTTTCTTCACGACAGATCTGATCAAATGTTCTCTTTAGCCTCGGAAGACTTGTGGTTTTACCTATAGAATACTCATGGCCAATTCTTCTTTCAACTAGCCCTGTAAACTCTCCTGATCGAAGCTGATCGTTAAGTGCGAGTACCCAACGATCGATATTCTTCTTACTCTGCTTAACCAGTCTCCCTTTTTCAAGCCCCATCAAATGGCGATCTTTTATTCTAGTGAGGAACTTCTTCATCTCATGGGATTTTGGATAACACTGAGCAAAGGTATCTTTCCACTTTAATGAGCAAGTAGAAGGAGAAATCCCAAGGCGGTACGAGGCTATACGATACTCTCTCATCGCTTCAAATAGATAACTAATACCAATCAGCCGGTAAAGATAACGAATATAACTGTAGCTATTAGCGAGATAATAATTGGGGCAACTTATGTCGGGATATGTTTCATCAACCCAGAGATCTCTTAAACGGAAAATTTCTTCTTGTAGTTGTCGATTGAGATACTTCTTTTTAAAGACCTCATCAAGTAATGTCATTTTTTCAGATGAGGAATTTGTAGAAAAACGATTATCAGTTGGGCCCGAGTAGTGACCCAGGTCTTTCTCTCCCAAGAAGGTCTGATCATAGTAGTCATTTGAGACGACCTTACCAAAACCTAAAGGAGTAAGAACTATTAAAAGAGAAAATAGAAATTGCTTCAATCCTAACCTACTGTATCCAAAATAAACTGATGAAGGGTACATAAGTTATTATTATCAAGGCAACCAATAGTAAAAGCAAGAAAGGCAAAGATGACTTATAAAGCTCAATAATTGGCCGGTTGAAGCGGATTGAACTAATGAAAAGATTTATGCCCACAGGCGGCGTAATATAGCCAATCTCCAAGTTTGTGAGGAAGATCATCGCCAAATGGACAGGATGAATACCAAATTCCATCGCAATAGGTGTGATTAATGGCACAACTACAATAATGGCACTAAAAATATCCATCAAACTTCCCACCACTAAAAGGAAGATATTGAGAAAAGCTAAGAAGGCATATTTATTTGAGATAACAAGTCGGATATATTCAAATAGAAGGGTTGGTATCTCTTCATCGACGATATAATTAGTCACACCTAGAGCACAGCACAGAATAAGCAAAATCGTTCCAACTAAACAGGTACTATCCACAACAATACTAGGGAGTTTTGAAAGCTTGATATCGCGGTAAACGAAGCACTCAATTAAAAGAACATAAAAAGCAGTAAAGGCAGCAGCTTCAGATGGTGTAACAAGGCCACCATATATTCCTGATAGCACTCCTACTGGAAGCATTATCTCGAAAAAAGCACCCTTAAACGAAGCGAGAACTTCCGCAGAGGAAAACTTAATCTTTTTCCTTCCTGCAAAGTTACCATTTTTTATTGCCCACAGTGAAAGAATACCGATCAAGAGAATTCCAGGAACAATTCCAGCTTTAAAAAGATCATTTATATCAACTTTTGCCACCACTCCATAAAGAATAATGGGAAGCGACGGTGGAAAAAGCAATCCAAGAGACCCAGAAGTAGTAATTAATCCTATTGAGAACTTATCTGTGTATCCTTCATTTTTTAATATTGGATAGAGAAGTCCACCAAGTGCAATAATTGTTACTCCCGATGCACCTGTAAAAGCGGTAAAAAAAGCACAAACAAAAAGCCCTACAATAGCAACACCACCAGGCATCCAACCGATAATTGCCTCAGCAAATCGAAGGAGTCGCTTGGGTGCGCCCGACTCTGCCATTAAGTATCCTGCAAGAGTAAAAAGAGGAATTGTCATCAATGTGGACGAACTGGAAAGCCGATAGATTTCGATGGCAATTGAAGAAGTTGAGACATCTGCAATGGTAAAAGCTGAAAGAGCAAAAAGGCCCATGACTACAAAAAGAGGCACGCCTAAAATTGCACAACCGAGAATTCCAACAAAGACTAAAACTGTCATTAAATGGCCTCCCCATCGTGAAATATAGAAAAAGAATTCACGAACTTATAAAAGAATCGAAAGGCGATAAGAGAGAAACCTACGGGGATTATTCCAACTAGAAATCCGCTGTGAATGCCTAAAAAAACTTCTTTTCCGTATTGTAGCTCAACTACATAAAACCCATAGGCGCTGTCGGTGAGCCAAACTACGGCAAAAAATGATATAAAATAAATCAGACGATCAAAGCGCATTTTGATTTTTTTATTGTGGAAGGCCTCAAAGTAGCGCCCTAGAATATCGATTGAAATATGGGCATTTCTACCTGCTGCTATAATCCCTCCCAAAAAGGCGAGAAGAAATACGAGGTGGCGAACAAATGGCTCAATCCAAACCAAAGGTGTATTCGTCCATCGGAGTACAATTCCAGTGATACTTGAAACTAATAAAACTGCCATTGTGAGAACAACGAAAAAAATTGTCACTCTATCAACTAATTTGTCTAATTTGGTTAGAAACTTATACATGGCCTACTTCAGGTGGTTTTCCATTCTATTCAGGGCGTCTTTCGAGAATACTTTTCCCGTAAGGATTTTAATAATATCTTCTCTGATTTTCCCTACTTTGTTCAAATCTTCTTTTGGAAACTTAACAAACTTAAGTCCAAGACTCTTGAGTGTTTCAATTGAAACCTCGTTGTCATTGATATTTGCTTCATTGATCAGCTTTAAGTTGCGATCACAAATTTCGCGAACAAGCTTCTGATCGTCGGGGTGAATTTTATCCCACTTTTTTTTGTCAACCAGGAATGCTCCCATTGAGTATGTCACAGGAAAATCAACGATGTATTTTGTCTTTGTGTGCCACTGCATTGCTAAAATCCCAACAGGGGGAGCGTAAGCAGACTTAATAACACCTGTTGAAAGTGAGGTCAGAACATCTGTGAGAGCAAGTGGAATAGGAATCATATTTAGGTATTCTATAAAAGAGAGAGCGACGTCATCTCCTTCCCATGCCCAAATTTTAACGCCCTTTAATTCTTCAAGACTTTTAATTTCATTCTTAGAGACGAGGTAAATGAGTCCAACCTCAAACATTCCAAGATTAATAAATCCTTTTTTCTCAAAGCCCTTACTAAAGAACTTGTCCATTTTTTCTAGCGTGTTCCATGCCTTCTGACGATCTCCCATGAAAGTAAAAGGGATCTCCATTACGCGTGCATCTCCGTTAATTTCACCTAAGGTTTTTCCTGTAAAGATCCCCCCCTGAAGGTGACCAACACGAATCTTGCGAAGAACATCAGGCTCATCTCCTTGAGTTCCACCAAAATATACTTTGAATTTGACACGGCCATTGGTGGCCTTTTTAATCTCTTTTACTGCCTTTTTTAAGTTGATGGCCCAGCTCGTTCCCTCAGGTGCAATTACGCCCATTTTCAAGGTGAGGCCGTAAGCTTGAGAAGCTAGTAGTAGTGAAAGTAGCAATAAGAGTATCTTTTTCATTCTGTCCTTTAGAAAATTTCTTTTTCAAATTTTTCGATTATCTCAAAACGCTTGATTGCTAAAGCTTGGTATATTCTCATATTTTTTTTCTTAAATGCGATGTGCTCATTCTTTTGAAGGGGCGTCCAGTTAATTTGATCTCTGTACGCCTTACGCGCCTTAACAAGAAAACGCTTTTGCTTTTTATACCCTAAGTCGTCCATCATCGGAATCAGGTAAAACTGGATGTAGGCCACTCTAGCGAACCAGTGGTTAGGATTTTTTTCAATGAACTTTTTAAAGAGATCTTTCCCCTTTTCAGGATCCCCCCCGAACATTTTTGGCCGGGATGCCATGTAGATAGCATCAATAACCTTACAGTTGTTGCCGCCAATAAGTGGGCGCTTCGCACAGGCCCAATCTATCATCCCTTTGGCCACTGGAAGTTGCGCCACAAGTTTAAGGTTAGTCTTATTCAGATTAACCATATTCATAAAAGAGAGGCCGGTGAAGAAGATCGCTTCCACTGCACTATTATCATCACTTATTTCAGAATCTAAGAGTTCAAAAATCTCTTTAGAATCATTAGATGCTCTAAGAAGTTCAGGATAGGTAATATTGTTATTTTCTAAAAATCTGATCCCGTACTCTATAGAACGACGGTAATTTCGCAGTGCCTGCTCTCGATTTGCATCTTCTTCATTATCCGCAAGAAAATCTTCGAAATATAGAGTGTCATGAACCACAAATGAGTAAGCACCATAACCTTTAGCTAAAGTTGCCATAAGGTTAGAACTGCTCTTATTCACAAAAAGGAGCCCTTCAATCATTTTAAGATTACCTGGAACAGCACTTTTGAAGTTTTCCCAGTTGCTCTCAGTCTCAAGCTCATAGGCAGCATCAGAGATTACACCTGATCCCATACCAATAGCACTCCGCTTGATAGCGCCACACCCAACAAGCAGTATCAATAGCGCAAGTAATCTAGTAATTTGTAAGCGCATTTAATCCCCATTTATGAAATAAATTCATAGATAGAATGCCCTAGATATCAGTCATTTACAATAATAGTTGGACAAGTTAACAAACTACCCACTATTAAGGTAGATTTTGTGTTACAATGCAGAGCACAACAAATGTATTTTTTAGGAGTCCGACCAATGAAGAATTCAAGACCAACTGGTATATCTGAAGTACCCGTACCTGCAGGAACCAGGAAAAAAAAGCAATTATTGAAAAAGAAAAGTGTACTACCACTGAAATCGATCGCTGGCATCAAAAGCCTTAAGCGTCCAAATGTAGTGGCAACAATAAAGAGAGCAAAAAGCCTCTAGCGACGCTTTCGAGATCCCCGCTGAATCTCCTTTAAAACATCTTCCTTTATTTTGATTAATTGCTTGATCCGTACATCATGTAGGTAGTCGAGGTATTTTTTCCGGGCAATAAAGAGATTGGTAACGTAAAGCACTCGAAGATTTTTTAATTCAGAGAGACACAGCCTTCTCTCACCACGGGACAGCTTTCTACGCTTACTAACCTTCTCTCCCGAATTTTCTTCCAAAATAACAATTGAAAAATCACCATCACAGATTCCTTTTCGGTGGAGAATATATTTGTCGATTTTCCCCAGATATGAATCAATCTTAGAAAAATATTCATTCGGACCAATCTGAAGCAAAGAATCTATTGTCTCTTTGAGCTTTGCTGCTTTCGACGGAGGGTTCTTATCTTCACCAAAAGTATGAAAACTGAGAACAATTGCGATGAATGTAAGGACGATAAGAAGTTTCTTCATAACATAGAGCTTAAAGGGCCAGAAGCGATTCGTCTATAGATTCAACAAAACACTCTCTCCACAGCCCTGATTGGTCACCTTTAAAGCCTAGAAATGTCTTAAGCTCTGCAATAAATTCGTCAAGAGGAAACCCCACAACATTTGAATAGCTACCGCTAACTTTAGAGATAAAGGTTAGACCCTTGCCCTGTATCCCATAGGCGCCAGCTTTATCTAGAGAGTCCCCTGTCTCCAAGTAATTGCTTAAAACATCCATAGAGATATTGGTAAAAGTTACATCTGTTTCGCAGGAAAACACCTTACTTTTGCGCTCCCCCCTTTGATCAATTGAAGAAATATAAACAGAAGTAATAACTCGATGGGTTTTTCCTGAAAGCTCCATCAACATGACTGATGCCTCCTGAACAGAGCGAGGCTTTCCGTAAATTTTATCTCCAAGAGTGACAATAGTATCTGACGAGACAACTAGGGGAAGAAAATCACTCGTCAATCCTTTTGTTTTCTCAAGACGCCTCATGACGGCCATTCCCTTCTGGCAGGCAATATCGTTACAAACTGCTACAGGATTTGTAAAATCACTTTTCTCATCAATATCCTCAGATATGATAACAAAAGGGATATCAATCCATCCCAATAACTCTTTTCTTCTTGGGCTACGACTGGCCAAAATTAAGCTAAATTTATCTAATTGCATGCATCCTCTTCCAAAGGGGGCGACGGGTACTATTGAGTTCGCGATAATCAACAGTTTGAGCTGTTGTTGCATCTCCACGGCGAAGATATGTATTAATAGCACGTGTGTAGAAATGGTTAGTATAAACAGAGCCACGCTGAACTTTTCTACTTGCTACGTATTGCCCTTTTATTTTCTTACTGGCGAGAATGTTAGTTGTTTCCATTCTCCTTGTATACTCTTTAAGGTACTCGATTCTCTGATCGATTTCAGAGCTCCGCTTTTCTTTATTATGGACCCACTGCCTATAGCCAAAATCTCGCGCCAACTCTAGCCGAGACATGTCAGCAAAAGCAAATTTGGAGTATCGTTTGATTAGTAATTCTCTCGCAACCATTATTGTCGACATACGCTTGGTTACAAATTCCCCCATCGCAAATAATCGTTTCAAGTTAGATGATACAAAACTCGACTTTCGCCCATTTTTATTGAGTTCATACCACGTCGCAAGCTCAGGATTTGTACTCTCGTAGTTTTCAAATCCTCTATAAAAAACTTCTACCTCAGTGGCATCAGTCTCACCTTTGAGATCTAGCTGCTTACGGTCTCTTCGTTTATAGTAGCTCTTTCCACCAACAAGAACGATAAACTCCATCGATGGATTTTTTGCTAGAATAGTTCCGTTGGGCATAACAATCATGGCACGTGTATTTTTATTTTCAGCAAAAGAATTATTGGTAGCAATTAGTTCATTGAGAAGTGTCACTCTATTTTTCTTTCTAGTGCTCTTTTCTAAGTACTCAAATAAATTGTCCTCATTAACATCAGCTATTACCGTTTTAGAATTCGCCTCATAGAGATCAAGTGGCATAAAAAGAAGGTCTGTTTCACGTTCACTATTATTTCGATACATACTCTTCTGGCGAGATAACCACAGAACATTTCCGTAATTGATACGAAGATGAAAGAAATTTTCTTTTCGCCCAATGTTGATTTCCTTGAAAGTAATTGAGGTATTAGGAGAGAGGCGAACCATTGTCCCGTCATAGAGAAAAATCCAAGCGTAGCTGTCTTTCTCCGTGCGAACATCTTCAAGCTCATTGATATTTGACCTAAATATCGCCCTGGAACTTCCCTCGCCGGTTTCCACTAAGCAGGATCCAACACACTGAAGAACTCTTCCTACAGATTCCTTAAGGCCTTGTTCTCTGAGCACCTGCCGCCAGTTGGGCAGTTGATCCTTTAAATAAATATCCTTTTTCCACAATTCAAAATCAGTCCAATTCTCAGCCTTTTGCTGATCCCACTGGATCATACTATGGCCTTGACCCTTATAGACAACGCGACCACTGCTTGCACCATAGGCACTGCCAAGAATTAGAAACGAAATAAGGAGGATTAAAAGTATTCTCATAGTCTCTTTTTCGGCGTGGGACCAAAGAGGCTTAACTCTTTAAAAAGATTACTAAAATACCGGAAAATTTGACCATTTGCCACTTCCCGAACCATAGGGATAAAGGTATTATACATCTTCGTTTATTGGGATAAGGAGTTACTGTGTCAGGTGAAAATGGATCTAACGAACAATTCTCGTTTGTAAAAGCAGAGCATGATGTGCTCAAGTTTTGGAATGAGCACAAAACTTTTGAAAAAACGCTTGAAAAGACCAAAGATTGTAGGCCATACATCTTTTATGATGGGCCTCCATTCGCTACCGGCCTTCCTCACCATGGCCACCTAGTGGGATCAATTCTGAAAGACATTGTTCCACGCTACTTCACAATGAAGGGTCACTACGTTCAAAGACGTTGGGGCTGGGACTGTCACGGCCTTCCGATTGAACATGAAATAGACAAGAAGCTTGGAATGTCCACAGCTGATGCCGTCGCAAAGATTGGTATTTCGGGATATAATAAAGAATGTCGCGCAATTGTTGAGACTTTTACTGGTGAATGGCAAAAGACCATCAACAGATTAGGTCGTTGGGTTGATTTTGAAAACTCATACCGCACCATGGACGGAAACTTCATGGAATCAGTGTGGTGGGTATTCAAGCAACTTTGGGATAAAGATCTTATTTATAAAGGGACTAAGGTAGTTCCTTTTTCCACTGCCCTTGGAACCGTTCTTTCAAACTCTGAATCTTCAGAAAATTACCAGGATGTACAAGATCCTGCTGTCACCGTTCTGATGAAATCAAATATCGAAGAAAATACTTATTTTGCCGCATGGACCACTACACCTTGGACCCTTCCTAGCAATTTAGGCCTTTGTGTTGGCTCAGAGCTTGATTACGTTAAAGTCAAAGATGAGGACCTTGGAATCTTCATTTATATGGCAAAAGCAAGAGTCGAGGCCTACGAAAAGAAGAAGAAAACGCTGACAATCGTAGAAGAACTCAAAGGCGAAAAACTAAAAGGAATGACCTATGAGCCACTTTTTCCATATTTTAAAGATATGGCAAAGGATGGTGCCTTCCAAATGTTTACTGATGATTATGTCACCACTGATAATGGAACTGGTATTGTTCACCAAGCTCCTTCTTTTGGTGAAGACGATAATAGGGTATTTACAGCAGCTGGAATCCATCTTGAAGCTTGTCCGATTGACTACGCAGGAAAATTCCTTTCAGAAGTAACTGACTTTGAAGGGCAGTACGTCAAGGATGCAGACAAGCCGATTATTCAAAAACTAAAAGATGAAAAGAAGTTATATGAGCAAGACGTTCTTGTTCACAGCTACCCATTTTGTCCAAGATCAGATACTCCACTTATCTATCGCTCAATCCCTTCATGGTATGTCGCAGTAGAAAAGATCAAGCCTATGGCGCTTGAGGCAGCAAAGGAGATCAATTGGACCCCATCACACATTAAAGAGGGACGCTTTGGAAAATGGCTCGAGGGGGCCCGAGACTGGGCAATTTCAAGAAGCAGGGTGTGGGGAACTCCCCTCCCTATCTGGGAAAATGATGTTACCGAAAAACGGATGTGTTTTGGTTCATACGAAGAACTAGAGAAAAGTACAGGAGTTCATCTAGAAGACCACCACCGTGAATTCGTAGATGTTCTTGAATTTAAAGTTGACGGTGAAGAGGGAAGTTACAAGCGTATCCCAGAAGTCCTTGACTGCTGGTTTGAGTCAGGAGCAATGCCTTACGCTCAACTTCACTACCCGTTTGAAAATGAAGAATATTTCAAAGGCGGTTTTCCCGCTGAATATATTGCAGAGGGAGTAGATCAAACCCGCTGCTGGTTCTACTACTTAATTGTGATGTCGGTTGCCCTTTTTGAAAAGCCTGCCTTCAAAAATGTTATCGTCAACGGTATTGTTTTGGCCGAAGACGGAAAAAAAATGAGTAAACGTCTTCGAAACTACACTGCACCAGACAGCTTGATGGAGGAATACGGCGCAGACCCATTCCGCCTTTACCTGATGAACTCTGGTCTTGTTAGAGCAGAGGAGCAAAGATTTTCTGATGCCGGAGTTAAGGACATGGTAAGACGTGTTCTACTTCCGTGGTATAACTCTTATAAATTTTTCTCGACCTACGCAGAAGTTGATGGCTGGAAGGCAAGTGAGAACTACAAGCTTGGTGATAACATCGTAGATAGATGGGTACTTTCAAAGCTTCAAACTCTAAAGAAAACAATTGCTAGAGAAATGGAACAGTATCAGTTGTACAATGTTGTACCAGCTCTATTTAATTTCATTGAAGATTTAACAAACTGGTATATCCGCCTCAACCGATCTCGTTTTTGGGGAGAAGGTCTGACAGATGACAAGTGTGCTGCCTACTCAACTCTTTACACAACACTTAAAGAGCTATCTTTAGCAATGGCACCATTTACACCATTTCTTTCAGAGCACTTATACAAAGACCTTTCAAACTTTGGTGAAAAACTGAATGAATCAGTTCACCTGTGTGACTATCCTGTTGCAGATGAAAAGCTTGTTGATTCAACTCTTGAAGATGCTGTTGATAGAATGCAACAGATCATTCTTCTGGGACGTCAAAAACGAAACCAAGTACAGATTAAGGTTAAGACGCCCCTTACTCGACTAACTGTTATTCATAAAGAAAAAGCAACACTAGATGAGATCTCAAAGCTTTCCGGGTATATCAAGACAGAGCTTAACATTAAAGAAATTGACTACTCGACTGATGAAGATAAGTTTATCAACTTATATGCAAAGCCTAACTCTCCTGTTTTAGGGAAAAGACTTGGAAAGTCCTTTGGTAAATTCCGTGGGCTCCTACAGGCGCTTACGGCAGAGCAGCTAAATGAGCTTGAAATTGCCGGGAGAATAGAGGTTGAGGGAGAAATATTTAGCCCTTCTGATATCCTTATATTTAGAGAGGCAAAAGAGGGAACTGAGGCACTCTCAAATAGGTTTATCTCTATCGATATTGACTGTAACCTCACTCAAGATTTAATTGATGAAGGCCTGGCACGTGAGGTTGTTAACAGAATCCAACGAACTAGAAAAGAGAAGGACTTCAATGTCGCAGATCGCATTGTTGTTAAGTACTCTGGATCTGATGAACTTGTTTCAGCGATTACAAAGCACAGTAAATACATAACCAAGGAAACTCTTACAAATGAGCTATCTGCGGGAGTTGGGGCAGATCCAATTGACTTTAAAGTCGAAAACTTCGATCTAAAACTTACAATCGAACGAGTTTAAAAATACCCCGCAAGGGGTTTTTATTTTTTTAAAAGCTCATCAATTAATGGGTATAGCTGCTTCTTCTTTATTGGCTTGCAGAGATACTCAGTACATCCTGCCTGAAATGCTTTTGCAATTTCATTTTCAAGAGCATAGGCAGAGATTGCAAGAATAGGGACAGGAAAATCAACCTCATTTTCAAGCTCATGCTTTCTAATATTTTCTGTTGCTTGGTAACCATCAACTTCAGGCATTTGAAGATCCATCAAAATAATATCAGGACTATGTTCTAAATAAAGTTCAAATGCTTCTTTACCATTCTCGCCTGTGATTAATTTATAGTTGAATTTCTCGAGCATAACCTCGATTAAAGTAACATTTACGGGACTATCATCAATTACCAGTACCGTTTTGGCGACTTCCCTCTGAATCTCTTTATCCTCACAATTAAACTCTAGAAGTTTTTCAATCGAT
>JAGLCH010000158.1 GCA_023146355.1 Bacteriovoracaceae bacterium
CCTTAGCTCAACCTAACGGATGGTAATTATTATACAGAAGTATACTTATTTTTTTTGCTAACCCAAAAAAGTGTATATTGCTAAAAAAAAGATTACTAGGAGAAATAAATGTACGGAAAAAAACTATTCCTCAGCTTAGGGTTGGTAAGCGCAATATGTTCAGTCGGAGTACAGGCAGAAGATATTAACTCGACTAACTCGATTGACTCGATTGAAATATCGGTTTCCTACTATATTAATGCCTTAACGCTCAATGTAAGAGACGCAGAGAGAAATATTCTTGGAAGGCTTTCAGTTAACGATGAGGTAACTGTAATCTCTACTGAAACTCCACTTGGGGGTGACTATGTTGAAATTGATATTGGAAAGAATCATATTAAAGCTTCAAGCTCATACTATGTCAGTTACAAATTCCTAACTACTACAAAAGAACCTACCACTGACTTTAAATATTTTGTGGTCCAAAACATTGCGACTGAGAAAGTTCGGATTTATGAAAAAATTTGTGAAAACGATATTTGCGCCAATAAAATGGTCTTTGAAACAGAGGTTGCCGTTGGAGAAAATGCCCCAAAAACAAAATCTGTTCTAGGGAGATTTTCGATTTCAAGATGGCATAAGTTCTATCAGGATGGTGCACAACACTACCCTAGCTGGTACTCAGAAAACCTACGCTTCCCCCCAAAGGCAGGATCATCAGCTCTCGCCTGGACCAAGAAAAAATATCTCCATAACGGACAGAAATCAGGAACGAGAGGAGCATTTGGGTGGTACACAGCTTACCTTGGTCCTAATGCCAGCTATCAATGGATGCACGGAACAATTGGTTGGGGAAAAGATAAAGATAAGTTTATCAAGCAGACTAAGGGATTTTGGGCAAATGTATTTGCAGACCCACGTAGCCATGGCTGTACAAGACTTAATAATGAGGCCATAGCTTATGCAAGAAGCATTCTACCTGTTGGTACTCCCGTCTATAAGGTTTACGCTATTGAAAAGCTTCATGATAGCTCGCGTTCAAGATATAACTATTCTAGAAAACCTTGGGACTATATTTTAACAACAGATAAGGATTCTGTTTCTGATAGAAACTATGTATTAGAGAATTTACCTTCAGAGACATTCTTGGAGCGAGGTAGCTTCGATATGGATACATACCCAAGCATTGTCAGTTATAAAAAGAAACCAAAGAAAACTGAATCGGGAAATACATATGGAATATCTTCATATGACATGAAAGGAGTATTTTACATCGATATTGGAATGTTTGAAAACTATAGTCATCCACGATCATTAAGAGTTCGAGGATATAAAGACCGAAATTTCCCTTTCTATGTACTAACTAAAAACTACTCTGACCAACTAGCATATTAATTTTTTTCAAAAATTTGAGATTTTACTTTTCATAAGAGAGACTTGCTTTGCGGCAAGTCTCTCTATTTGATTTATTGCTTAATAATTCTTATTGCACTGAAAGGTCTTTCAATGGACCTAAATACTGGAATCCCTTCCGCTTCTACCCACTGACAATACTCATTATAAATGGAACCACAATCTACAACTACAGCTATTGGCCTATGATCATTCTCACTGGAAATTGATTTCAGCTCAGTGCAGAACAAAGTGACTTCCTCTTTAGAGAATGGATTGAGCTTTTCAGTTAGAGGTATAACAGAAACAATAACTGCATCGGCCTCCGTTTCAGCAAAAAAACGAGCACCGTCAAGGTACATTTCTCTTCCTGCCGAGGGAGTGATATCAAATGGGTTTGCAGAACCAACTAGACCCTTAAGACCATTTTTCTCAATTAGAGCTGATAGTTTTTCGTGATCAGACCCAGTCATTCTTTTCAAGAGATTAGCACGCCCTGTAATCTTATCCTCACCGAGGTGATCGGCGGTACCAACAGTCTCATAGCCAGCATTGCTCATTACACCAACAGAGTTGATATTGGTATGCTTAGGATAAGCTGAAAGCCATTTTAAAACTGATGAGTAATCAGCAAAGCTTTCACAGATGATAATTCCTGCTTCTGTCAGAACTTTCTTTTGAAGATCATAGTTTCCGGCCATAGATCCTGTGTGCCCTGCAGCTGCTTCTTGACCCTCAGTACTTCTACCACCTTTATAAAGTACTACATGCTTGCCCTTAGCAATCGCCTCTTTCGCTTTTTCAGCAAGACGTACACACTCATGGGTATCAAAACCTTCAACGTAAGTTGCGATAACATCGATATTTGAATCTTCTTTATAAACATCAACAAAATCACTAACCTTCATATCAATTTGGTTACCAATACAGTGAGCATACTTAATTGGTAGACTCTCCATAGTAGAGATTCTTGTGATAAAGAATGCTCCAGACTGACTAACAAAAGAGATGTTCCCTTTTGGGCTAAAAGTAATGGGAAGACGCTCTCTTGAAATAAAGAGAGTTGAAAGGTCTAACTCAGAGAGAACAACTCCAAGTGAGTTTGGTCCAATAAGAGTTGGAGTCCACTCTCCTTTAGCTCTTCTTTCCGAAAGCATCCCTTTAACTTTATCAACCAGATGGTCTTTGTCCGCACCATCACCAATTCCTCCGGCAACGATATAAACTAAGTCCGCTCCACCACCTTGTTTACAAAGCTGCTCGAGTGTTGCAACGGTGATTGGTGCCGGCAAGGCAAGTAAAAGAGCGTCAACAGGATTATCGAGCAGATGACTGACATCATTGACTGCTTTTACTCCTCTAAATTCCGTAGCCTTTGGCTTAATAACAGTTAGGTTCTCAATCCCAAGTTTTGAATTAATTAGGTTATTGAGAATAAGGCCGCCAAAATTTCCTGGTTTATCAGACACTCCAGCAATAGCAACGGTTTTGGGACGTAGTACTTGCTCAGGATTGATATTTCCTTTTGCAGGAACAACAACCTCTTTCCCTTGAACTCCGACACCATCGATTGCCATTGGAACACCTTGACCATCAAGGACCACCGGATTCATTTCGAGAAGATCCAAGCATTCCTTCTCAACAACCTTAGCAACTTCCCAGAGTCCTTTTACAAAACTGAAAAGTGTTTCTTCAGTCGCAAGCTCTTTACCCTGACGTAAAGTACCGAGCCATACGCGCCCGATCCAGTGATTTTTCAACTCTTCAAATGCACGCTCTGGTGTCATTACTGCGATTGGCCATTGAAGAATTTTTGACTTGAGCTCGAGGGCCCAAGCTTCGGTATGGATACCACCAATACCAAAATTAATAATTGTTCCTGAGGAGTCATCTCTATTGATACTTACAAAACCTTCACTTGGAAGATTGCTAGTAGTTTTAAAAGGAACCATGGCACAAACGAGAGTTTCGATGTACTCATACTTCCCTTTAAGATTCATCATTATTTCTTTATGAGTCTCCATCATATTAGATTTTGAAAACTCTATAAATTTGAGGGCACCTTCATCAGACTTATGCCAAAGATCTTTGGCCAGACCTTTTACGACAACACGCTCTCCCTCTTTAAATGGAAGTGCATCAATATCGGCCTCTGTGCACTCAGGATTTAGAGTTCCAAATAGTGGAGTCCCTACGCCATTTTCCTTAAGTAAATTATAAACTTTTGATTCATGAATAAAACTCATTCATCACTCCTACTGCCGCCAGCACACACATACAGGGTGCTCCTTAGGCATACATAAATCGTATTAATAAAAAAAAGGCACCCTCAAAGGGTGCCCATATCATTAAAGTTTTTGTCCATAGCGGAAAGCGACAAGATTTTTCTGTATAACAGCATCACCTTTTGCTTTAAACCTTTCTGTAAATACTTGTTCCCAAATTTCGTCAGAGAACGGCATTTTCTTAGATGCAACACCTAGGAGAACAACATTTCCAGCGTGACGGTTCTCAAGCTCTTTTGCAACTGCATCAGTATCAACAGTAATAATACCTTCAACTTTCTTAACTTCAGCAATTACTTGATCAACATCTGGGTATCCTGCCATATTAATAACAGGGGTCATTGATGAAGCAACGAGTGCGTCTTCACTCATAAGAGGAAGATAACGAAGAGTTTCAAGTGGCTCAATCCCGAGAAGAACATCTCCTGACCCTTCAAGAAGGATTGGACTTGTAACAGGTGCTTTTGAGAAAAGAATCTGTGCATTAACAGATCCACCACGTTGACTCATTCCGTGAACTTCAGATTGAATAGTGTGATAACCAGCTTTCCAGGCAGCTCCAAGAACTAGCTGAGCAACAGTGATAGCACCTTGTCCACCAACACCAGCAACAACAATCGTAAATACTTTTTCGGTCATCTTACTTCTCCTCTTTCTTAGCGGCAATTTTTTTGTAGTAACCTTTTCTCATGGCCTCAATACAGTCACGTCTAAAAATAAGAACTGTAGGTGTTGGTTTCTGAAGAGCAGCTAAACATTTTGCAACATTTTCTTCGTGATTTTTCTTAAGAGGAGTCATGGTGATGATATCTTCTTCAGGGTAACCTGCGGCACGAGCAGTATCTTCAATTCTGTTCATAACAACAGTTTGTTGCTGACCAGTCATTGCTGTGATTCTGTTATCCATAATAATGAAGTTAACATTCTTTTTGCAGTCTGCTGCTGCAGTCATAATGTTAATTCCAGAGTGGAAGAAAGTAGAGTCACCAAGAACACCAACTGACGGCGCATGGCCACTCATTGCTGCTCCGTATGCCATACCAAAAGATCCACCCATCTCTATAGTCGCGTGAATAGCATTATATGGCTCACTATAGCCGAGAGTGTAACATCCGATATCGCCGAATACTCTTTGGTCCTCATTTCCATTAAGCTTGTATGCCTCTTTAAGTGCGAGGAATGCATCAGCATGTCCACACCCATCACATAACTTAGGCGGGCGAATAGCAAGATCCATTGTAGCTTCAGCTTTTGCTTTGGGAAGCGGAAGATCAAGTGCCATTCTTAGCTTCTTAGGAGTAAGTTCTCCGTCAATCGTAAGCGCCTCATCACGACGACCACGAATCTTAACTTCAGATCCATAGGCCTTATCGATAAGTCTATCTTCAAGCATTGGATAACTTTCTTCAAATACGATTATTTCGTCATTATTTGCAAGAAGATCGTTGATAAGCTTTTCATCGATTGGATACGCCTTAATATCAAGCCTTGAATAGTCAGCGACTGATGGCTCTTCAATTAGGAGTTGCTCAAAATAAGCTTTCCCCATACCACTTGTAACAACTGCTTTTCGAGAAGGCTTGCTACAAAGAGAATTGAAAGTATTGTTCTCTTGTGCGAAGTCAACCTGACGAGCACGAAGATCTCTATTTCTAACTCTTGCATTTTGCGGCATTAAAACCCACTGAGTTTTTGACTCAATTGACTGCATTCCACGCTCTGCGATAGGTCTTGTTTCATTTCGATTAACAATACCTCTTGAGTGAGAGGTTCTTGTAGTCATACGAATCATAATAGGCATATTCAACTTCTCAGAGAGGTCAAATGCTGCATACGTCATGTCATATACTTCTTGTGGATTTGATGGCTCAAGACAAGGCATCATAGCAAACTGAGCGAGAACTCTTGAGTCCTGTTCATTTTGAGAAGAGTGCATACTTGGGTCGTCAGCAACAAGAAGGACTAATCCACCGTTTGCTCCAGTGAGAGCAGAGCTGATGAATGGGTCCATTGCGACATTTAGTCCAACGTGCTTCATTGTACAGATAGAGCGTTTTCCTACATATGAACAACCAAGCGCCATCTCGTAACCAACTTTTTCATTTGGTCCCCATTTAGCAGTTCTTCCGTCATTCATGTTTTCAATTAGTGCTTCTCCCGCTTCAAATACTTCAGTTGAAGGGGTTCCTGGATAACCAAAAAAGCCGTAAAGACCAGCATCGATTGCTGCCATTGCCGCTGCTTCGTTTCCAAGGGCCAAAAATTGCTTTTGATCCATTTGGTACCTCATGTTTAGGGTTTAAAATCCCTATAATTATATGAACGTAGGGTCACTTTGGCAAACAAGGGCAAGCTAAAGTTGAGGCGAAATACAAAACTAATCCTTATGACTCCACCTCCTTGATAATTGGTCCGTTTAAGCATTTTGCCCAAAGAAACCATAGGATTTATTTACATGCATATTAAGTACTCGATATATTTTTCAATTTGAAAAAGGGCCATGGCATAATTTTATCCAGCATGATACCTAGAGTCACATGAAGTGGACTCTATTATTACTATTTATTCTTACAAATACCGCATTGGCAGCAGTGTGGGAAGATGAACTCCAATGGAGTCAAGAGTGGGAGACCCAATATTCAAACTGGGTCAAAAGTGAACTGAAGTCGGATATTTTCACCAATCCAAAGTCTCAATTTTATGGATTAGAAACAGACTGCACAGACTTTGTCATCGCACAAAGAATTATCTTCTCCTATATTAATAAGCTTCCTTTCTATAGTGGAGGCACGCAACACAACCGGTCAACTAGGTTTGATAGCGTTGACTCTGAAACCAATCGAGTAATTGCTTTTATCAACGATATTACCGACAGTCACGGCAGCTACTTCCTTGCAAACAATTTAAGTTACTCAATTCCACTTGATGAAATTAGAAGCGGCGACATTTTTGTCTACCGTGAAAAAAGCGGAAGTTTTCATAGTTATCTAATCAAAGATTTACAAGAAAATGGCAATTTTGAACTTTGGTATTCAACCACTCCAAAAGCAGTGAGAACACTAATAAAAAGAATAGGGATGCCTGCCAAACCGACAACAGCTAGACCCTACGGATTTAGAAGACTCAAAATGCCATCTCAAGTTGATATGATCCTCTCCCTACCTCGTGAATATAATCAGCAGTATGACCTATTACGTCAGCTTGGCCCACACGAGGCAATGACCATGATTAAGAAGCTCGTAAGAAAGAGAAAAGAAACACTTAAAGAAGCAGTTGAGAGGCGTGTCGCAAATAGTTGCGAACTAATTAAGTCTCGAATTAATAACATTAGAATGACAAACGATATGTTTAATCGAACAGGCTTTCGATGCCTTAATAAAGCAGAATACTACAACTACTCTACCCCTTCACTAGATCAAGTCCTTTACGAATCAGTTGTGGGCCTTGCAAAGCTATGGCTTAAGGTAAAGGAACACGGCCGAGAAACAGAGCTAAAAAATAACACAATGGAAATTGCGTTGGACTATCTCACCGGTAAACACAAGAGTACAGAGGCAAAAAAAGAATTAAAAAATATTTGTAAAGTCAGCATCCCAATTGATTTTCGACAGTACGCACTTCGTTATAAAAGGGGTGTACTTTCATCAAATCCTCACCGCCATATCACCACCAGATGGGGGGCAAAGAGAACAAACAGCAATACACCTTGGGATTTGATGCGAAAATGCAAAGCGCTCTAATTATTAAACATAATAAGCTGTGTATCTTTTACAAAAAGACCAACCTTAAGAAAACTATAGTGTACAGTCACTTCTATATTTGATACTTACACGTCCCAAAACAAAAATAACTCTAGGACAACGATGAGAGTAATTCTCTTTTTTACATTTTTCTCAATATTAAATATTGCTTACGGAAGTTCGAGCGAGCGATCATGTGCTGTTCATGGGCCTGATCTTTATTCCTATTCCGGATCTATCGAAAAAGGGAAAAGCTATCGCTTTGACCTCAGAGGCGAGGAGACTGAAACCCACAACCTTGGTGTTTTGATCAATGATTGCCAGAAAGCTTCAGGAAAATTCCTGATGGTAGGATTTGGAGTAAATGAGTTTTCTCTTAACGCCTCAACGTTCTCCACATTATATTCGGCGGACCTAGACGACCTTAAGTGTAAAATTGAAAACTCAACGCTCAAAAACCCTATGAGCAATGAAACCAGAAAAGAACTTCACCAAACAAAAACGAACTTTCTTAAAGCCTGCATCAAAACGACCATAGCTCACAACTCTGCCTACCCACTAAAATATCGTGAAAAGCAGATTGGTTGTACTGTTGAAAAAGTATCACCACAGCGTGCCATTATGCACGGTGGATTTTGCTTTTTTAAGATCTATAAAGACAGTGAGTTTGTGGTTACACACCAGATAAAAGATGAGTGTCTTGACCAGCAATTCCTCAATGAAAATAATATTTCATTGCGCGAAGTAAATGCCGCTACGACTTTTGGAGTTGCCGGTAGCCCCACAGGAACAGCAACTGACCTCGAACTCCTTCCATCAAAACTATTCAATTTTATGCTCGAGCCAACAGCTAAGCATTTCCCAATTTCAGAAGACTGGGGAAGAAGCATTCCTCAGCTACCTGCGAACTATACTGTTCCAGAGATAACCTTTGGAGATATAAAACTTCGCAACCTAAGACATTCAGCGCTCTTAAAATTCCCTTTATTAGTTGATAACAATGACTGTAAAGAACAATGCAACAACGGCGTTTGCACCTCAAGCTGCAACTTCTCTAAACCTGTGGTTGCTGAGGTTATTTTCTCAAAAATTGAAAATGGAAAAAAGATATATCTAAAGTCTTGGTATGACGGATCAGTTGCTATTCCAAACTGGCAGGGCCTTCTCGATATGCCTGCGCAGAACCTTAATGGAATTCTTATTGAGGAGAAGGCAAGATATCAAATAGATTTAGTATTTAGAGATCCTAAAGTTGATTTCACAATGTATAACAAGAGTATAACTCCTCTATTTATGCCACTTCCAGGCATCCCAACGATGGATTTTGCGGCATCACTTCTTAGAGGGCTACCAACACTTTCAAGCACAAAACCAATTAGCGTGATCCCAATACATAGCTTACTGCCTGACTTTGGTGTCATCAGAGATTTTGGCCAGTATTCAGGTGGAAATGGTGTTGATGGAATCCAAACACTAAGCAAGTTTAGATTTTGGCCACAGTACTTTGACAATGCCTGTATCAACAATAAGTGTGCACCGATCGGATCAAAAGAGTATATGACATTATCACTTTCTTTTGACGCTGATTCTCTGGATTCCAATGGCGACTTCGTACTCAAAAATATTATTAAAACAAAAAAATCAAGACTAGAAATAAACACACAAGAAAAGCTAACAGCACTACCAAAGATAGTATGTCCTTGGAACGAGCTAGAATAGCTAGGGAGAAATTATGAATAAGTTTTTATCGTTAATTGCGCTTACACTACTACTAGGCACTGCTTTTGCAGGGCAAACTACACAAGACGACTTCGACAATGATGACGACCTTTTTGACACCATCGCTGGTGGAGACGAAGAGTTTGAATTCATCCGTTACACACCTGAATTCATTCAGATGAGTATCAATGAAGACATGAAAGTTGCCTGTAAAAAAGGAATGTGTACTCTATTTACAATCGCCAACAATGGTGATGAATTCAAAATCGAATTCAATGTTGGATATGGAGAACAAAATAATAGCGGAGGCAGCGTTGTTATAGTACCTGGAGCAAGCTACTCAAGTCCTTCACGTGAATATGTAGGCCTAACTGCTTCGTACTCATACAAAACATGTCAGCAAGACATTAAAGTTCCACGCAGTCTATACATTGCAATGAACACTTATATGTTTGGACTAATCACAGAAGAAGGCTCAACAAGAAGAGCATTTACTCCTGCTGATGAGGCAATGATCATTTTCTATTCAACAATTATTAAACAAGCAAACGGTTGTAACTAAAAAACACATATTTTTCTATTAAGGAGACATTAATGAGAAAATCAATTATCGCACTAGCGGCACTAGCGACTCTTGGAAGCGCAACTGCAGCAAGCAACACTTTTAAGTTCAGAGTTTTTTCATCTGGTGCTGACATCTTTCCATGTAATGCAGGTATCATGCACTCTGGAACACACACACCAGTTGGTTATACTATTGATACATCAAACCCAGATTATAATGGTTCAGGATCTGAAGTTATTGACAGTGTTACAGAAACATCAAGACCAGGATCATTCCTTCCTGACTTTATGAGATACCAAATTGTAAAATTTGACGAGTGGACCGAAGAAAAAATCGCTCAGTCAGTTAAGAAAGAGCATTCTAAGTGGGGCAGAAGTGCTGGTAAAAACTCTTGGGAAGCAATCTATGACGATAACAAATATATGTCACTAGATCTTGCATCTGACATCAGCTATGAAATCCACAAAGAAAATGACGTAAACAATGTTGTATCTGGACTTGATTTTGTACTAAGTTCTGAAAACTATGGTGCTAAGTACTTTGTAGACATCTGTTACTACGCTCCACAATTTGACGTTTTTTCAACATCTGGAAGAAGCTACAACCTAACTTCAAGAGCATCTTTCACAAACCTAGTATCAGGAAGAGACTACCTCGATCGCGCAACTGTTAATGCTGACGTTCAGGTATACTGTGATGGTGACTTCAAGAAAAGTACAACTGAAGAGCAAATGCTTGCACAATCAGAGAAAACTTTCTTTAGTGGTGTAAAAATCGATAATGGAAGTGCTCCAAAAAAATGTGTAGTTAGATACACATTCTCAGAAACATCAGAAGCTCGTCGTAACCACGCAGCTCATGGTGGAATCTTTACACTTTTCACAGATATCACTGACCCAGGTCAACAGTAATCATATTAAGTATGGCCCCAATTTTATTGGGGCCTTTTCATAAATAGAAGAGCAATGAAAATAATATTTACAATCGCTATATTTCTCGCATTCACTCCCATTCTTTTGGCAAAAGATAATTTTGACCTATCCTACATCTGGGATGATATTGTGTGGTGTGGCCCCCATATGGATAAGGCACTTGTTTGCCACTCGGGCAATGGAAAAAAATATGTAGAGATTTGTGTTTCAATAAACTCTCTTAAAGCAGGCCATTTAACTTTGGAAAGCGGAGTAACTCGTCTCCACGGGGATGATTATTTTGGAAGCTGTGATTCCCCGACCCCAGAGAATAAGATATCAATATATCCCTGCAATGCAGGAATAAAAAGGCGAGAGCTTAATCGCCAAACTACAGTAATTGGCGACTCCACATCACAGTACGGAAACTATAACGACTACATCTCAGCTGAGATCACATCACTAACTAGTTCTCCAGCAGATAATAGCTACGACGATTACAACTATACAAATATTTCTGTAAATGGCGGACGAGGTGTTTATAATACAATCACATCAACCCCCTTCACAACACTATTAAATACAGATGCTTTGACGTTTATACTAAGTTCAGAGACCTACGGTACCAACTATTTCGTTGATTGGTGTATAACCCAGACCAACCCAGTAGATAGCAAGCTTGACGTTATTGTAAATACAACTGCAAATAGGTATATTCGCAGCTCGAATTTAATAACAAAGTTTGAACTACATTGCGGCCCTGACGCAAATAGCACTTCTCGCCTAACAAACTATTCTTATGAGCAAATGCAGACGACTATAAATATCAGAAATATAACAGTACCTGCTAGCTCACATTGTATCTGGAGGCAGCGCTTCATTGAGGCAACTGAGTCAATCAGGCCCAATAGCGGTGAAAAAGTAGTAATTACCGCAGAGCTAAACCTTTATTAGTAGATTCAGCAACTTACAATCATATAAACCACGAAAGAATTTCAATTGGGAATACTTTAATCATCATTATGGCATAATCAATATATGAAAAAAATAATATTCTTGGCACTACTTACCTTAGTTATTACGAACTCTTCACTTGCAGAAAGTGTCAAACCTAGCCAAATCCTAGGGGAGAACTACCATGATGAATTGCAGTCAGATGCGATTCAACAAGAGGAGAAAAAAAGCCGCAAGGTAATTGAGGACCCAAAAAGTCTTACTAAAGTCCCTGCAAAATGGAAACGTGGTGACATCGATGCCAAGTACCTCAAGGTAAATAACATTCAGTTCACAAACCGCTCTAGTTGTGCTGATGACTCAACAAAACCTGCGACTCAAGTCAACATACTAATCGACAGCATGAATGCGGCAAAGGCAGTTTATAGACTAGCGCTCGCAACGGGAAATGATCCAAAGGCCCTAACAAAACAGGCAGTATCTCGCTTTCGTTATACCAGCTACAAACTCATCGAGTATATTGCCAACCAAATCTTTGAGGGTAGACTACCACTACTTCATGCTGACCGAACAACAGATGCACTTCGTGAAAGATTTAAGGCAATAAAGTATATCTCAAAGACAGAAAGTAATATTAGTAAGCGTACGAATTATAAGAGACATATACTAAAAGAATACAGTTCAATTATGGAGGACTGTAAGCTTGAAGGGTACTGCGAGGAACTAGACTTATACATCGAAAAAATTTGGAATAATAAAAAATATACCTATAGAGAAGAGACAACATGGGCATGGACAAAGGTAGACAATTTTACCAATGAACACTTTTTAGCAGGTAAACTTCTAGATAAAAAAGAAGATTCAAACCTTGGGTGTCATTTCCTTAAAAAGTTTTCTCCCTACATGGCACAAGTAAGTACAGTTGCCGCCAACAAAAAAATTCTTGATTCTCTTGCAATTGCAGGAACTAATCAAAATGAATACATTACAACTTGTGACGATCTTGATGCTCAGTCAAGTCTTGAGGCAGTTGCGTACCAGCTCGATATTGTGGGTGTAAATTCCAAAACATGGAACAAAGCAGGGTTTGATTTCTGGCACAGCTTAAAGCTCTATTATTCATGGGCATTTCGAAATGCAGAGCAAGCAGAGCAGATGTCATATCCATTCAGTGATATTTTCAAAAGCGTCTACCTCGAAGAATCGGTAATGTTATTTCCAACTGGCTGTAAAGGAATCTCACCTGCACACTGTGATAATGAATTCCTAAGCACTCAGCGTATCCGTGAATTTGCAAAAAAGAACTATAGTAAGAATGCTCTCAATCAAGACTTCATGAAGGCCGTGCCTCAGGGCGCCGAAAAAGATCTACTTGACGATCCATTTGTCGACTACAACAACGATATTCTTGAGTATGG
>JAGLCH010000159.1 GCA_023146355.1 Bacteriovoracaceae bacterium
GTCTCCTTGTATTTCTTCTTCAAGTCCTCAACCTCTTTGGCGAGATTTATCAGAGTGAGGTTAGTCACCAGCTGAGGAATTGAATATAGATTGGACTTCTTTTTCATTTCTGCCCTGAGCATAGTAGTATTTATGGGTGCTAGACCCACATATTTTCTCTTCGGAAATGACACCCAAAAACTTTAGTAATTAAGTACAGGAATTGACCGTGTAGAGCACCCCAGTAATTTGAAGTTGTGAAATTGTAGAATAAGCTGTTAATCTATTGTTATAATTACATCTTTTCAATCAAATCAGTTGGGCGCTTATGACCAAAGTATACTTCTTAGATAGTGAGATCAGTTCAATCTCCCCCCTAACTCACCTTGCCGACAAGTGTAATGTCGAACTTGCATCTGTTAATGCATTATCTGAAATTCCAAATACAGATATGGCACTTCTTCCCTGGACGGAAGTTACTACATGCTCTCCAATTAGCAATATTGTTATTTATGGAAACCTAAATACTATGAATGATGAGGACAAGCTAAAGTTCTCGAAGCTATGCAGCAAGAGCAATATCTTTGGATGGATAGATTTAGTGGCCCCTTTAGAATTTAGCGATCCGCTCTTTCGTTCTATTGATACCAAACTCAAGGAGCGAAGCAGAATGGTACGACTTGCTCAACTTGGTGAAGAGCTCAATGACCTAACAGAACACATGGATAAAGAGATTACACGAGTAAAAAAGATTCACGAAAATCTAATTCCGGTGAGAAGTGAAAACCTAAAAGGTGTAGAGATTTTTAGCAAATACGCTGCAGGTGAAGCATCCGGAGGTGAATTTTTTGATTTTTATCAAGATGGTAACTCGGTGTTTTTCATTCTCTCTTCTTCAACATCATACTTGATGAGTAGTACCATTATTTCAAGACTTGAAATCTTAAAATCAACTCCTCTCAGCAATAGCTCGATGAAGGAAATGGTTGCCGGAATTCTAGAAGATGCTCACACTCTTGAGATATCTGATCATGAGGACAGAAATGCTCTTGATTTACTCACAATTAAAATTGATTTGATTTCAATGTCTATTGAAGGCCACCGTTTCGGTGGTGGAGAAATTGTGGCAAAGGGAGAAGTCCCAGCTCTACCATTAGTAAACAAACTCGATGTGGCATTTATCGATGAAGCATATTTTGAGTTTGGAATGCAACATTCTGACAAACTCGTTTTTCTCTCTTCTGGTATTAGGCACAATACTGATGGAAGAATTGGAAACTCAAATATATCTGACTTCATAAAAAAAGAATTAGCAAACTCCCCTAAAGAATTATTAAATGAACTTTTCTTTCAATTAAAAAAAGATAGAGATTCAGATTTTCTCAAACATGACGCTTCAGCGATCTACATAGAGGTAAATAGAAATGGTATTTTCAAAGTCTAAAATGATTGCAGCGTTGACTGCAATCACCTTATCAATTTGTGCTAGTGCAGCGTTTACAGATTCTGCTTGTCTTAAAAGTTCCTTTGATACAACAGTTTCACATAAGTCGTTTCCACTTGGTTTTGCCGACACTACTATTAATGTAAAAAAAGACGGTTGCGTAATTACAATTCTGCACAAAAAGATGAAATATATGAAAAAGAAGTGGGTCATCGATGTATGTCGTGGACCAATTCATATTAAATATGGAACAGGATCAATCGATGTCTTTAAGAGGCTTGGCAATTGTAAGGGATCGATGGCATCAGACTATTGCTCAAATCTAAGTACTATTGAACTACTTCTTCAAGATGATGGGCTTATTTTTGCTGATGGAGATAAAGGAAATCTAGACCAAGATCACGGAAAGATTTACTGTTCATATATGCTTGCCCTCTCATACTTAAACAAAGGGCTAGTTTTCAACAGAGAGCAGGAGTACAGCAATGTACTAATTAGAGGAATGTATAAATCTGAAGCAGCTGTTCCAACAGGAAGTCCTCTACTTGCTCTACCAAGATCGAGAAAGACTGTAGATACTCAAACGATTGAAGCAGGATCTCAGAGCAGTACTCCAGATTCAAGTGGCGACTTCTAGAAAAATGCAATGAAGATATAAAATGAACCGGACATTGCTCCGGTTTTTTTATTTCCCTATTTTACAGAATTCGGTCGGGGCATTCATATTAATATTATATTTCTGAATCGTTTTACAATCGCTATCTGTGGCATATACCCGAGCAATATGGCACTCTAAATCTTTCTTTTTTTGATTCTGCCATCGCTCATTTTTACGACACTGGAAGTAGCTTTTCCTGCTCACACAGGCCCAATATTTACCTTTACAATTATATACAAGCCCACGTCCCATAACTTCATAGTTTGGTGGAATAACATACTGAAGAGCTTTTTTGACCATATCCTTTTTCTTCTCTTCCTCTACTAGTAAGCTATTTTTACCTAACTGATTGGATTCAATTTGATTTTCGGATTGAGAGATAACACCATCCCTCGCATCAACTTGTTGCTTTGAGCTGGGATTAATAACAGATTCCTTTTTGTGCACTTCTTCTGCTGCTAGAGTTTCAGCCTTTTTCCTTGCCTCTTTTTCAGCAATGCGAGTAGCTTCGATTTTTGCTTTTAGTTTTTCCTCTTCTGCAATACGATTTGCTTCCACTTCTGCTTTGAGTTTGGCCTCTTCTGCAATACGATTTGCTTCCTCTTTTTGTTTCGCTTCGATCTCAGCTTTCTTTTTTTCAGCTTTTCGCTTAACGCGCATATCAGCAATTTTCTTTTGGGCCGGTGTTAATTTGGTAGTTTTTTCCGATACAACAGCACCAGAACTAGGATCTTCCTCAGCGAGAAACATATCTAAAGCGAGATAGAGAACTCCAATGATAGCGACGACACGCATAATTTTAGAGATTTTCTTTTTCCTAGCTTCAGCCGGGTC
>JAGLCH010000016.1 GCA_023146355.1 Bacteriovoracaceae bacterium
TATCAGGAAATTGAGTTAGCTATAAAAAAAGGTCCCATAAAAGGGACCTTGTACCAAAAATAATTTAAAATGTAATTAGCGAACGAGCTTCATAAGAGGAGCAATGTTAGTGATACGAGTTACATCTTCACCGCGACAAGTTCCCTCTGGGCATACATTCACACGAGTACACCTATCTGCGTAACTGTATTTGTAATCAGATTCCCCACGGACAAGAATTCCTTCGACCAATCCGGTATCTTCATTAAACACAGCAGATCCAGAATTTCCGCCAAATGCATCAGCATTGGTTGAAAAGAATATTGGACTGGTATTATCTCTCACATTAATGCCTGGAGCAATTTTAGTTGGTAAACCACTAGGATGACCAATCATCACTAGGGGAGCATCTGGAGAGACTTTTCCTTCTGTTCTAAATTTAAGAGGAGTTCTTCCGTCAACACTTCTACCCAAACGAATTAGAGCGTAATCATCTTTTGAATCGCCATATTTCTGATCAATAATTTCACCACAATTGTAAACGTCACTTTTTGTAATTACATTTGTAACATCACCCTCTTCTCCAACCGCTAAGTTAAATACCCAGTAGCTGTTGTCACAATCTCTCTGAGACTTCATACAATGTCCTGCAGTAACGAGAAGGTCTGGAGCAACTAAAAAGCCTGAACAGTTTGCAGGTGCAACTTGATTGACATATCTTTCATCTTCACAAAGGCCTCTGGCCTTACCTAATGTTCTAGCAGAGATACTATAAGTCCCTTTGTTTTCACCTGTCGTTATTTCTGCTATTTTGCTTTTTGAAATCATGGCCGCTGTTGAATCTGCAAGCTCAAGATAAAATTGATCAGATGTCTCAAAGACATCCATACGATTGTCTATTCCATAAACTACTTTGTTGTTTGCCATTGCTTGTGTTGCTAACAATGCCAAAGCGATAAATCCCATCATCTTCATATTCAAATCCTTTTGAACAGTTAATCTTTATATTATTATGATGGCATAATATTGTTTCTGCAATAAAAAAATACTCTACACGCCCATGAGGGTTGTTATAAATGCATTAACATTCTGTAATCATTTACAAATACCGAGTAATTAAATTGAAAAAGTTATAGATTAAGATCCCGTAACACTTTGATTTTCATCATATATCTTTGTTTCAAAAATGTTTTTAGGTTTATTTTTTTTTGATGAAAGTTTAAATTTATTTCAGTAAAATCAAGTCCACAAATCTGACTTGAGGCCATGAGAAGTTGTTCTGATCTACAGAGATAGTCATCACGTTCTTTTTTTGAAAAAACATTTACAGTAAACTTTGACTCACAACAAAGAATGTATTCCTCCAAGTATGAATCACTTCGATCATGCTTTAAGTCATCCAGAAGCTTAAGAACTCTCTTCGAACCAATTGCGAAAAGATTGTCATATTCCCCATGAAGAGTGCAAACTCTCTGTGCAAGATTTCGATAAGAATTTGGAACGGCAAGTCTCTCACATAACATATCTAGGCGGTCTTTAACTAAACCATTAAACATAACGGCAAAGAGAACAGCTTTGGCATTGGTTTTAGATCGGGCCAAATTAAGTGCTGCCAAAGAGTGCTTATACACATCTCGTTGAATATTTTTAAAATTGGCCTCAGGGAAAATCGTATCAAGAGCTCCTATTGATTGGAGCACATCAAAAAAAACACTAGGCCGACTTGCGGTAATGGCCTTATCTAATTCTAAAAAAACTCTCTCTGGAGTGAGGTCATTGAGATAACCATTTCGGACCATCATCGACATGTACTCAAGAGTTTGATTACAAATAGAAAAACCTAATCGAGCACAAAAACGTGCACACCTAAGAACTCGAATTGGGTCGTCTTTGAAGGATTCTCCAACGTGCCTCAGAATCTTTTCTTTAATATCTTTTCTGCCATTATAAGGATCTATAATTTCATTTGTATCGAGATCAAGAGCTATGGCGTTTATTGTCAGGTCCCGTCTAGCAAGATCCTCTTCAAGTGTTTCATCGGCCAAAACATATTCTTCCTTGTTTTTCGGATGAAGAAAAACAGAGAAGCTATTACCAACGCAGATAAAACCTTTATTAATCATTTCTTCTGCACCACAACCGACGACAACATAGTCACGATCGTGTTCAGGTAGGCCCATTAGACTATCTCTAACGGCACCCCCTACAAGATAATACTTAACTGAAGGATTCATAATACTCTCAAGATAACTATAATTTCGCGGCACGCTCTTGCGTTATCGCTGCTCATTCGAATAAATAACATAACGATAATATTAATTTTTAAAAAGGTCACACATGAAAAAAATTATTACACTCATCGCTCTTCTCTTGATCACCTCAAGTTCTTATGCTTTCTACATAAATACAAATGTTTACTTTTTTGGAAACTACGCACATGCAGTAGTACAAAATTATTACGACAGACCAATTGTATGCAGTGGTCATTTGAGAGCGCTAGATTCAAATGGAATATATTCATACACGTATATCAACTTTGCTGTTATGCGCCCTGGGCAGTTTGTATATCTTAATGCTACAGCGATGGGATATGGGAATTATTTCAGAGATGCGACTGTCAACATGAACTGCGACTGGCACTAGACAGAAAAAATAAACCTTTTTTATAAGCGTGCGTCTTATGGCGCACCTTGTAAACAAACTGTGCATTATCAAATTTCTTCTTTAGATTCCAAGGCCGTCATCACTGCTTTCCCAAACAGTATGTTTTTACAGCTTTTTTCACAACACAAAGCGTTTTGAAGAAAATCCAATTCAAGAAAACGGTAACTTAAGTCGAAAAGAAATAAAATCAGACAGAAGAGTTCGGTAAAATGTTTACGCCAACGAATTTAAAGCACCGAGACGAAAAGACCTTTGAAAAATGAGGACATAAATGAAATTTGATACAAGAACTCTCAGAGTATTTACTCTATTAAAAACATACAGCTACAGCGCAACAGAGATCTATAGTGCACTTAAAGATGATTTTGATGTTGACAGAAAAACATTTGAGCGCGATGCCCTTAAACTTGTAAGGGAGGGATGGGTGCTAGTCGATGAAGAAACTAGACCAAAAGTATTTTATATAAATCCAAACTTCAAGCGCGACATAAATCTTAAGTTCACCGACTCAGAGCTTCAAATACTTACCATTGCTTTAGATACGTTAAAGCAACTTGCTCCCAAAGCAATTAGTGACATTGGTACAGGTATTTTAAATACTGTATCCGAGTCACTTCCGGATGACATCGCAAGAAGTTTAAACCTCTATAAAGATAAGTTTTTTAACTGCTATACAACTGTAGGCCATTCATTAGCAGAGAACAGTGAAGATATATTAGAGGCCTTTAGAGCTCTAAGAGAACTAAAGCGCATCAGCTGTGTCTACAATGACAAACAAAGAGAACTCTCCCCTACCATCGTGAAGATGGCGGCAGGTGAACCATACCTGTTTGCCAAAGACCATGGTGACGACAAGATTAAGTGTTTTAAACTTGGAAGAATGCTAGAGGTCGAAGTTCTAGACACTCCTAAAGAGCTTGATGATGGAATTGAAATAGCAGACTGGAAGTATCACTTTGGAGGCTATGGCGGACCAGACACCGAAACTTATGAGTATCGAATTATTGGAAATGATCACGTTGGTCGAGTCTTTAGTGAGAAGTCTATTGCTCCAGACCAAGTAGTTACAGAGCTTGCGAATGGAACCTTTGAAGTGAAGTTCACGCAAACAAGCTCTTATGAGATCACTGCTTATCTTGCATCTTTTGGCGGATTCCTTGATGAGATCCACCCTAAGAAAGTTCGAGACCAAGTAGTAGAGATCTGGAAAACTGGACTCAATAAGTTCAACTAGGCCCGATGCTGATTGTTATTATTTTTAAGTGCTGGCAGAAATGTTGAGTAATGCCCTATAAATCGAAGAGATACATCTCCCACTTCACCCGCACGATTTTTTGCAATTAAGACCCTGGCCTTCTCTGGGTTGACGTGTTTATCACGATCAATAAACATCACCACATCAGCGTCCTGCTCAATAGAACCAGAGTCTCTAAGGTTATGTAGGGCGGGACGAGGTCTCCCCCCTGTTTTATTGTCGGCCTTCTCAGCTTCACGGTTAAGCTGGGCCAGTACCAAAATAGGGATCTCAAGTTCTTTGGCCAATGCCTTGATCATCATACTAATTTCCGCCACTTGATCTGCTTTGTTGGAGTACTTTGAATGTGGTTTAACAAGGCCTAGGTAGTCGATACAAACAAAACCAAGGCCTGACTCCATCTTTAATTTCCGAAGCTTAGACTGGATCTGATAGATAGTCTGCCCCCCCTGGTCGTCAATATAAAGAGGGAGCTTTGAGAAGTCCTTTACCATAGTTCCAATCTTTCTCATCTCATCATCTCTGAAGTCTTTGTTTTGAATACTTCGAAGAGAGACCCGGGCCTCAGAAGCCATAATCTTTGCCACAAGTTCAATCTTTGGCATTTCAAGCGATACAACTGCGACAGGCCGACCAGATATTTTCAAAACATTTTGACAAATATTTAGTGCAAGGGAAGTCTTACCCACTGATGGCCTCGCCGCGAGTACAATCATCTGCCCTGCTCTCATCCCATTTAAATGACTATCGAGATCGGGAAACCCAGTAAGAATTCCAGAGACTTGATTCGGCCCCGACTCAAACTCTTTCAAGAGCTCATGAACACATCCATTCATAAGCTCAAAACCCTTTGTTATGTTCTTCCCAGAAAGTGAAATGAAGAGCTTCTCAATCTGATCGGTCACACCCTTGGGGTCACTTAAAAAGCTTTTAGAAATCTCAGTAATCTTACCCCCCATCTCAGAAATCTGCCTAACCATTGAACGCTCTTTAATAATCTGGACCTTTGGAATAATAAAGCTAGAACCAATAGAATCATCAAATAGGGCGATGACGTCAGTTTGAGGAATCGGTCTCCCCCGCTTAATTGTCCAATCCGTAACTGTTAGGGGCTCAATCACTCCACCAGATTGAGAAATATCTTCCATCGCTTCGTAAATTAATTTGTATTTTGGGTGATGAAAGTCATCAAGCTTTAGTCCTATATTTTGAGCCTCATAGATTGCACTCTGCTCTAATAGTATCGATGCGAGAACTGCTCGTTCCGCTCCATAATCAAAATATTCTGTCGATTCGTGAATCATAATGCTCCATTGGTGATTGTGTGGAGGGTGAGTTTTGGCCATAATTCACTTAAAGTCCGGCCAATCTATTGGACATTTCTTGGACAAACAACTGTTTATATAGCGTTACAAATACTGGACTATTTTTGTCCACCTTGTCGTTTATCCTATAGATAGATGTAGCTAGGAGGTACAGATGCGTTGGCCTAAAAATCACCGGCAGGAGCGGATCATACAGGTATTGAATAAAGTGAATAGACCATTATCGGTAACTGAGGTTGATAATGCTCTCTTCTTTCAGTTCGAGCAACAGAGCTCCCGAAGAACCGTGGATCGAGATTTGAGATTTCTAAAAGAGGTTGGACTTATTGCAGAGACAATCGTGAAATCTAAGAAGTGCTACTCAAAAAGCGAAGATGAAAAAATCACGTTAGAATTAACTCCAGCTGAGTACAAGCAGCTGATGACGTTTTTAGAGACGGCAATAAGTGAAGAGCTAATCTCACTTCGCACAACCCTCCAGGGAACGGAGGAGTAGCTGTGTGTGCATTAGTTATAATAACTCAAACATTCTTTGTGGGCGACTTTAAAGAGTGTCCTCATCTACTTTCCAGGAACAGGCAACATTTCCACAAAACTTCAATTCAAGTATAGTTTTCATTAAGACTCCCGTATCTTTAATCGAAGTTCCATCTCAGCAA
>JAGLCH010000160.1 GCA_023146355.1 Bacteriovoracaceae bacterium
CATGACAGGAACCTACCAGATAAATTGGTATTTTCCAACTAGCGCGTAGTAGCAAATATAAGCTATAATTACTTTATGAAGCACCTCTCTCCCCGCCTCCATTCGCTCTACGGCCTAGTCTCCAACTCCTATGATGAGATATGGGACGTTTGCTGCGATCATGGGATGTTAGGAATGGCCTTAATGGAGAGCAACTGCTGCAAAAAGCTACACTTTGTTGACTGCATTCCATCTATTATTGAGAATCTGCGAAAGACCCTCGAAATAGTTCCTCTGCAAACAAAAACAGATTTTTATCTCTATGCAATGGATGGAAAAGAAATAGAATTAGATCCGAGCAAGAAAAGCCTGATAATTATCTCCGGTCTTGGCGGCAAAGCAACGATTAAGATGCTGCAGTCTATTGTTAAAAAGAATGGAATGTGTGATTTTCTACTTTCCCCCAAGCATCATTTATACGATGTTCGAGTTGCACTAAAGAACCTTGGGTACAAAATGGTAAAGGAAACACTCTCAACAGACAATGGAAGGCACTATGAGAACTTGCTGGTTTCAATTGTAGGGAAAGAACTATCACCCATTGGGAGTGAAATGTGGGACCTCGCAAGTGCATACCACCAGGCATACCTCAAAAAACAAATAACACATTATGAATTAAAAAAGGCTGACAAAGAGCTAGCTCTCTATAGAGAGCTCACAAAGCGCACAAGTAGGACTCAAAGAGATTAAAAGAATTAACCGACAAGGTTACTATCTTAATATTCTTTAGCACATCACACCAATGTTAAGTTTGAATTTTCTCAATATCTTTTAAGATAGGTTTACCTATGATTCATTCTACAGGAGTTTAGATATGTTTAATCACCTAGCAGTCAAAGACTGCATGAAGCACAAAGTAATCACGCTAAATCCAGAACAGACAATAATTGAAATTGTTACTGTAATGCTAGATGAAGGCATTGGCGGTGCCCCCGTTTTAAATCCCAAAGGGGAAATGATTGGATTCATAGGTCTAAAAGACTGTCTAGACGCAATCATATCAGATGAGTACTACGACCAGCACACTTCAATTGTATCAAGTCATATGATGACCAGTATTAAAACTGTTTCTGAAAACACATCACTGATCGATCTAGCATTGGAGTTTTCACATTGCACCTACCACCGCTTTCCTGTACTTAGCAGCAAGGGAAAACTTGTGGGAATCGTCAGTCGAAAGGATGTATTAGCAGCAATGAAGAAAATTTTTGATGATGAACATGGGCATGGAAAAACCTCTGGTCACAGAGGTTAGTA
>JAGLCH010000161.1 GCA_023146355.1 Bacteriovoracaceae bacterium
CCATCTAATATGATTTTGTCTATAAAGGCACCAAGGTTCCAGGTGATATGTCCAGGATGGACAGTATGCCGCGAAAGGCAGGGGTCGAAGCGGTCTTGGGAGGATGGGGTGGTAAATTGTTGAAAATGCGTACTGGTAGCTAGGTATAAACAGCTGTAGCTAGGTGTCTGTTGATATGTTAAAGTAGAACCTTATGAGGGGGAGTGATGCGTCACGGTGACTTAATTAATCTCGATCAGTGCTGCCAGATTCTTGATATTTCGAGAGCTACACTGACGAGCTATCGTAAAAAATATGAGGTCAGTAGCTTTAAAATCAAGCAAACAGTTTTTATCCCAAAATTAGAGTTGCTCAACAAGATCTATACCATTATCACTCCACTACCACCAAAGGTGGCGTTGATGATGGATGGAGCTGATGATTTTGAGCAGATAAAGATCGATGCTACCACTTATGACTTGCGTCGATTGGATATTGTCGATGGGCATGGTGCTATCTCTTTGCTCTCTCATCTCTTAAGTGAAATTCGTAGCGGCAGTTATCTTCACTTGATTATAGGGAGGGATAACTCTTTTCTGAAGGCGATGAATTTATTCGGTGAGCTTAAGCGACACCACAATTCTAATATTTTCTGGGATGAGGAAATTTTCAATTCCATCCCTATTGTTCCATATTCTAATTTGATTAAGCTTCCAATTACACGAGTTGGTGTTGTAGGTGGGCAGAACCGTTTTGTAGACGATCTGAGTATACAGCTCTCACGCCAGGGATATTCAATTGATGTTTGTAGTTACATTGGATGGGCAATAGGTGAGCTCGCTGATAATTCTGCAACTCATGCTAAGACTCATCCCTGTTTTATCTACTTCGAGCAATTTGGTGATGATCAAAAATATTTGCAGCTAACAATTGGTGATACAGGAATTGGAATACCAGAATCCCTGGCCCAAAATTCTCGCTACAGTGATTTATCCACCGAGCAAGCTCTTTTAAATGCATTCAGGCCCTATGTCAGCGGACGCTGTGATGAAGAGAAACGGGGAAAAGGTTTGGCCGATGTACTGCAAATTGCAATGGAGTGCGGCTCGCGAATGAGGGTAGAGAGTAATGGAATAGGTTACTCCTATACGTTTGACTCAGGCATAGATCGGTTTCAAAAAATAAGTCCTCTTTATCGGGGCAACGGCACAATTATTTCACTACTTTTCATAGATGGCCTCTTCGGTGATTTAACCCGAGATGATGTTG
>JAGLCH010000162.1 GCA_023146355.1 Bacteriovoracaceae bacterium
ACAGATAGGTGGAAAAGAAACTCCTGTTTCTAAAAAAGATCGTTTCAACTTTAATAATCTGGGATAGTTCGATACCTCCTCTAAGGGGTCATGACTTTTGAAAGAATCAGAGTGTAAAATCAACACCTTGCTCGATCATCTCCATCACTGCAGTTCGATAATTGACCACTAAGGGGCACCATAAATTTAAAGAGAAGATAGGATCGTAATTAACGGTCTTTTTTTTCGTCAACTTTTCAAAATTGTGTACTTCACATAAAACTTCAAATGGACGATGTAACGTAGTTTCAACTACTTTGCCATTTATGCTCTGGTTCGAGATTATTGTTAATTTTATTCAAGATATTAAATTAACAATAAATCCCAAGTCCGCGAGTAACTAATCCAGACCATTCCGTCCACACTATGCTTATCACCCTGAGAGCGAACAGGGATGCAGTCGCGCGTTCAAAATCCTAATCTGACATCAAACACTTTGCATTTGCCCAAAACTGGGGCAGAAGAACGTATCAAATCACACTCGATTATGTCCATCACTGCAGTTCGATAATTGACCACTAAGTATGGTAGGAAGGCAAAAAATAGAGAAGACCTTTTTTACAAGCTGTTCAATGCTCAGAAAAATGGAGAGTTAATTGAGAATAATAGTGATAAAAGAAAATATAATGGAGATGATTTAATAAAGAAAAAGTCAAAAGGACTGGTCGTTGTTATTGAGGAAAGTGAAACAGGAGAAAATCTAACTTTTTATGATCTGGATAATAAAAAAGTTTTAAGCAAGAGAGATTTTGTTGCTTCTATCAGAAGTGGAGGTCATCCAGATTATGAGATTAGAAATATTGGAGGTAAAGAAACCCCTTTTTTATATAAGAGCTTTTACTGTGAGTATTTTAAAAATAGTTTTTTGAGGTAGCCTGGTCGTTCTCTAAGTTCAACTATTTTTTTCCATATGATTAGGCGTTCCTCTTTAGTTAGTTTGGATTGCTTAGAGACTGGTAGGTAGTAGGTTTTTATGGATACTGGAATCTTGTGAACCTTAATTCTACCCCTGAACGCACCCTTTTCGTAGGTCTTAGCAAGGGCCTTTATCACTACAACAGAACCACTCCTGTCACGTATCATCTTTTTCATATTTTGCAGATTACTGTAGGATTCTTCTACTTTTACCTTTTTTCTTAAATCTTGTGCAATGCTGTAGCCTCTTGGTGTTCGGGCCGGTGCTGGAATCGTACTTAGGTCACCGGTGAAATTGTAATTTAAGCCGATACGGGTGATTAAGACATAGGTTGCATCAGAAATTTTCCAAGGAGTGGTTGATCTGTCATTGACTGTGGGAGGGTAGTGGAAAAAATTGGTTCTCTCCTCAGTGAAACTTGCAGAAACAACAATATCAATATTTCCTTTCTTTGTTTCATAAATGAGGCGCGCAAAAGGAAGAGGTAGCCATTTTACTTTTATCCCAAGTTCTTCAAAGGCCTTTACAGATAGGTCGTAATGCACTCCACTTATAATTTCATTTTGAGTGTTAGTGAAGGGAGGCCATGGGAGATCATCTATTCCCACGACAAGGGTTGGCATCGCAAAAATGTTTCTGTTTATTGTAAGAAATAGAATAAGTAATAGAATTGTCTTTAGTTTTTTCATAGCTTTAATATCTTACTATGCTTTGATTAAATCACAACTCAATAATTTTTCCCTATTTCGTATCAGGGGCGTCGGGTATTAGAGTTAAGTTGTCCGAGTTGGTGGTATTTCAGGAAGGTATTGGGATTATTGCCAATTACTCCGTTGGGAACTTTTCCATTGAAGTATTTCTCCCAGTACTTTGGATAAACATAGTAGTAGGTTCTTTCAGGCGCTAGCTTTACCCTTAGAAAGCGATTGGTAAACTTTGTGATGAATTCAGAGCAATAGTATATTTCTTCACCAGAAGGGGAATAGTTGTCCCATAAATAGTCATGGTCAAATGGGGCACCCTCAAAATCACTTTTAAAGATAGCTAGCATTTTAGCAGTCATATCTCTTCCCACAAATTCATGGGGACGAAGATACATCACATCGCGGCCAGGATCTTTCATTTTTAAAAACTCAGAAAGGGGTAAGGAGTGAACAGAACCTAAGGACTGAAGCACAAGTAGCTCCCCGGAATCTTCCCTTATTATCACTCCCGAGTGAGAGTAGGGGCCACCAGTTTCTGCTTCGATCATCTTACAGAGATAACAAGTCATTGGCAGTAAGATGATATCGCCACTTTTAAGCTTAGGAGTATTTGCAAAGAGTGGGGCTGATATGACCAGTAATATGAGAAGCAGCACTTTCATTGTTTGTCCTATGCCAGAATATTATTTTTGAGAAGTTTAATGGCAATTGCCAATAAGATAATTCCAAAAACTTTTCGGAGGACACTAGTACCTGCTGTTCCGAGTTTTTTCGAGATTAGACCCGATGCTTTGAGGGTGAAATAAACAAACAGAATGTTGAGGATCACGCTGATCAAAACAGTGGTCTGACTAAACTCAGCGCGGAGAGAAATAAGTGTGGTCATTGTTCCAGGCCCGGCAATAAGTGGGAATGCAAGGGGAACAATATCCGAAGATTGAACTTCTGGATTTGACTTAAATATTTCGATATCAAGAACCATTTCAAGGCCCATCAAGAACATAATCAGGCCACCAGTAATAGAGAAAGAAATTACATCGACGTTAAAAAGACTTAAGACTGTCTCTCCAATATAGAGAAAGGCGACCATAATTATACAGGCGATAAAGGTTGCCTTCATCGGTTGGATGCCACCAGGCCTCTTTCTTAGATCTATTATGATTGGGAGTGAGCCAAGAATATCGATCACAGAAAAGAGAATGATAGTTACTGAAAATATGTCTTTAAAGGCCGTTAAGTTCATTGATTTCCCCACACTTTAGATTCAATTGCCATTAGCTATCACCTTTAATGCATATTCTCATTAGATAACAGCTCAGTCTGTAATAAAAACAAGTAATATGTGCCAGGAAATATAGCTTTAACTATTTAATACTACTGGCTTGGCCAACTTTATAAAATAATTTGAAAATCATATCTGTGCTGTCCGGTGCGATATGGGGGCTTATTGGATAATGAGGGCCAAAAAGGTCAATGATTTCATGTTGCAGCGCAACTTGATGGTGCGCTATATGTGGTGTCATTATCGATAGACACACAATACACAGTGCAGAAACACATAATAAGGAAGAAATACTATGAAATGCCCATCATGTAGTCATTCGGAAGATAGAGTACTTGAATCCCGTCCTGGTCAGGAAAATGAAGTTACCCGTAGGCGTAGGGAGTGTTTACACTGCAGCTACAGATTCACAACCTTTGAGAGAATTGAAGATCAGCCAATTAAGATACTTAAGAGAAGTGGCGCAGAGGAACTATTTGATAGGAATAAAATCTACTCTGGTATTGTTCGTGCTTGCAAAAAACGGCCTGTATCTCTTGATAAGATTGAGGAGACAGTAGATGACATTGATCGAAGTATGCGTGC
>JAGLCH010000163.1 GCA_023146355.1 Bacteriovoracaceae bacterium
TTTAAAAGAATTACTCATTCTACTTAAGTTTCCAGGACTCTATCGCTTCCTTAAGCACCTTCATCTTTTGATATACACCTTTTCTCTTTTTAAAACACTCGATCTTGCAGTCATTGTCTAATAGGTATGAGAATGTCTCTGCGAAGTCTTCTGCAGGTGATGAGATTGCGTAGGGGGTTATGTAGAGGTCGTAGTAAGGGCTCTCTTTAAAGACTTGGACGTCCTGACTAAATACTTGAAATAGTTCCGGTCCACATTTTCTTTCCTCCCAGTAGCCTTTTTCAAATGCTTTTTTAAACCACCTCTTTTTAAAGTACTTTTGGTCATACCACTCCCATGCATGACCAAATTCATGAAGTATGGTCCGCTTAAGTTCACTTTTCGTTAAATGAATATCTTTGAAGCGTGTACTTGGAAGGTAGATTGTCCCTTCTTTGAAGCCAACTAATCTTGTTAGGCCATCTGTCCCTCGAGGAAAGAAATATCCCGCTTCTCCAAATAGGCTTGGAATAAGTGCTTCAACTAAGTCGATAACATCGAGACCTAGGCCTTCATCTAAAAGGCCTACTTGATAAAGCTTATTTCGAGCGTAGTTAAATGAGTTTTCAATAATTCGTGTTGTTGTTTTGATAACTACCTCTTGAGTAAGCGACTATGATGCCCACTTTTGTATTTTATTCTTGATCTCTGTGATTACTGACTCTTTTTCTATTTTGTCCTCTATAGGAAGAACTTTAACATGAGGTCGTCTGAGCTCTACCCCAGAGATCCTAGATATCGCCTTATTAAAACCATCATTGATTACTTTAAAGCTGGCCTCTGTTCTATTTTTTGGACTGAGGGTTTGTAGGATTCCATAGATACTTCCACCTATTCCTACTGCAGAGATAGCTGCGAGGCCAATAGCAACTGGAGAGGCCGCAATTCCTCCTGCTATGATCGCAACTAAACCTGCCCATAGACCAGGATTTAATATGGATCCTAAGGCGGCTCCAAACACTCCAATACTTCCTGCTGTTCCCAGTGATGAAAGCAACAATTTAGTATTGTTCTTAGAGCGTTCCTTATCATTGTCTAAAATAATTTTGGCCACATCAAATCCTGCTTGTAGCTCAACTGGTATTGGCCTCTTAGTATCTTTTTTATATTCATATATAGCGTAGTCTTCTAGCGCTTCGACATCGGCACGTGTAATGACCCGCTCTTTATATGTTTCAATATTTTCAGTCAACATTTCTGCCCACATACTAGTGAATGTCCTTTTAATATTTCTTAATGATTCTACTTCAGTTCTTTCTATCTTCATTTTAGAGTCCTTACTTGAATCGATTATTAATTCGTTGAGTATATGTCCCGAAGTGCTATGTGTTGGGATCGAGTTAGATTGAACCCGAACATTTTGTTCCGCTTGCTTGATCGCCATGAATGCCACAATGCCAATAGACGCAGTCATTGAAGCCGTTGTTGATATTGCTGCAAGTGTAGACATTCCTAGTGATAGTGACGCCCTTTTTCCTGCCAGTTTACACATCTCTTGTTTTCGCATTTGATTTCGCTTGATATACAGCTCTACAGCAATAAATGGAATTCCTATTACTTGGCCTAACATAACACTGGACAGTATTTCAGAGAGGGGTACTCCCAAAATAAAAGGCTGAGAGTAGTATTGATATGCTGTAATTGCTCCACAAGTTACATCAACTCCGCCTGCGACTACAAGTAGCGGGTTCTGCGTAATGGCACCAGCAGTAAGTTCAACCGCTCCAACTCCAAATGTGTCAAAAGCGTATTGTACTCCCCACTGATTTGTTCCATTAACAATACTCTGAACGTTACTTCCTGCGTGATATAAAGATAGTCCGCCTGATGCAATATCCACAATGTTGACACTAAGCCACGGAGATAATTTATTTATTGATATGCTCGTAAAATCAGAGATCCCATGAATAGCCTCATATGGGAGTAGGGGGATACCATTTTTAGTTACAACATCAGTTGCCATATGAGTGAGGAAATCCCCTGTACTTAGAGCTGGGTTACTAAATGCTTTAGCTCCATCAGTTAGCAGAAAATGACCGTGACCGATACGATGATTCCCAACAGAAAGTCCTGACATTAAAGTTCCATCCATCCAAGCTGATGTTGCCGTATGAGGTGTAAAATTTAAAACTGATTTTGTGGCCGCCTCTACCCAGTGTGGACTAAGTAATCCAAAATTATAGGTAGGTGATACTAATGGGCCTAGAAGAGGTTGAATAGAAATACTACCACCACTTTGAATATAAGAATTCACATAGTTTACAATATTAGGGACGGCCAAGTGTGGAATTGTATAAAGCATCTTTTTTAACCTCTTGTATCCATTATCTCAATCTACTTTAGAACTTTACGCCCTCTCTCTAACTCTTTTCTAGTTAATATAAGTTAACCTGGTTTTTCCGAATGATATTAGGGTATTAGAAAGCTCTCACCAGAGACTCAAATTTACTCAATAATTGAAAGTGATAAGGAAAGTTGGCATGGACTCTTTTTGTCCAATACGATTAAGTACTTTGATCTAGATGAAACAGAAGCTGGAAATATTATTGATAGTATTAATGATTTTG
>JAGLCH010000164.1 GCA_023146355.1 Bacteriovoracaceae bacterium
TTAAGATCCATACATCTGAAATTAGTAAGAAGGCCGAGTGTCTCAATCTCAGGGAGATTTAGAGATTCATCTGACTCAATTATATCATCATCTTTTTTTTGCCCACCAAAGATAATTCCTTTAACTGTGAAAGTTCCTGCCGCTGTTGCTGGTGAGCCAGAGTTTCCTGAAATTACGCTGCAACTTCTTCGAGATTGCTCTGTGCTGAATATTGGAATTATCGCCGAACGTTGCTCATGAAATTCTCCAAATATAGACTTGTGGTATGTAAGGCAATTGAGTTCTTTGTAACTTCCATAAAATGAAAAATCCTCGTCAGTATCATGTTCAATATAGTATGTGTCTACTGCATGTCCTCCAAGCTCTTCTCCATCATCGAATCCTGACCTGCTGACGTCAAAATCCGTTGAACCTGTGACTGATTTATTAAGTTTTATAATTGCATAGTCAGGGTGATCCATGTCCTCCTCTGAGATTTTTGAGAAATGTATAAGCTTTCCGCATCGTCTTCGTTCCTGGCCTATACTCGTTTTAAATACTCCGCCGATGTATTGTGAGCAGTCTAAATTCCTATCTTCCTTTAAGGACTCTGGGATGCAATGTGAGTTTGTGTAGGCGGTATCTTTATCTATAAGAAACCATGTACAGCTTCCCAGAGTATCCATGATATCTCCTGATGCATTTCTTTGGATAAGAAGTCCTAGCCCGTTAGGAGTATCTTCCGACAATTCAGCTTCATTAATATATTTTGAAAACTCTTTTGCTGTTTTCAGTTTGAACTGGTTCTGCTGATATGGAGTTTTCTCTATATTATTTATTCCACAACCAGTAAGTACAATTGATAATGAAATTAGATACACCAAATGTTTGATTTTCATTTTTTTCCTTGGTTGTTGCGATTGATAGATAAAGATACAACTGTCGAAGTAATGGACAGAGATACCTCGCTAACGGCCTTAAAATGCATTCGATTTGTTTTTATATTTATAATGCTAGTTCTGTGCCAAAAAAAAATCTTGGGACTGTCAAAAAAATCTAATCTATTTTGTTAAGAAGCCGTAAAGCTTGGTGAAATAAAACCAACAAAAATATAGGAGTAAATTATGGTATGCAAAGAGTATAAGGTTCTTAATATTGTGGAAGGTGGATGTGGTACGATTTTACTAGGGGCCGCAGCGCTGCCACTGGCAAAAATCGAATCAACTTTGAATAAGCATGCAGCAGAAGGATGGCAAGTTATTTTCCAGGTTATCGAGAGTAAGAGATTTTTGTTGTTCTGGACTAGAGAGTCACTAATCGTTACCTTAGGAAAATAATCGTTGAAAAAGTATATCTTAAAGTTGATTGAATGGTATCAGAGTAAAGGGGGAGGGAGTGAACTTCTTGGAATAGATTGTGTATTCTCCCCCACATGTTCGCAATATACTAAAGAAGCAATTCAAAAGTATGGTCTTATTAAAGGAGGATTTCTCGGATCTAGAAGAATCCTCCGGTGCCGAGACCACAATAGTAATTTTATATGCATTGATAAGTTGGATTAGATGTTTTTTAAAAAAGAAGTTGATATCTTAGAGCGAGAAGAAGATGAAGTTAGAAGCAGGGTTAATTCTCTTTCTGATGATGCTCGGAGGGACTTCTTTTGTAAGTTAGATGATCAAATTAAAGATCCGGATACCTATGCAACTCTCAACTATTTCTTTATAGCTGGCCTTCATCACTTCTACTTAAAGAAGTTTACACGAGGATCAATTGACCTTTTTCTTTATGCTCTGGGGTTGGCCTTACTCTCAACCGAAATATATTCTGGTGGACTGATTCTTCTGCTTTTAGTTTCAATTTTTGAAATACCCTCACTTTTCAAATCTGAGGTCATTGTGAAAAGATACAATTTAGAGCTTAGGAAAGAGATTCTGAGTAGCTTGCGTAGCCTATAGGTCATCAGTTTCTTGAATATGCACATGGAGGAATCTTGGATTATTATCATTTGATATCTGGCACCATTACTGGAGCTATTGCTGGTGGAATTGCTGGTCTCATTATTGCTTACTTTGGGAAGAAAGCAAAAGAGAACGAACGCTATAAGAAGTTCAAAAAAAGTGGAGTTGTCGCAGGGGTAATGTTTTTTATGATTGCTAATGGGGCCGTGAATAATTCGGTAGTTAAGAACTTTATCATGTCGCAGTTTGATCGCAATTATGCGTTTAAGGTCGAGATCAGTAAGCGTATGGCCGGTATGCTTGATATACCAGAAGTTAAGTCGAAACTTGAAAGTATTAAATCGCCAGCGGAAGCAAATAAATACACACGTAATCTTGTGCATAATGGGCTTAAGCGTTTAACTTGGGGCGATTTGAAAAAATGGAATATGGCCCGTCTTGCAATGGCGGAGATATCACCAGAGTTGTGCTCTGGCTTCTGGAGTGGAAAGTTAAGCGAGGATATGATGATGTCCGCAATGGCACAGTTACCAAAAGACACTATGGATGACTGGATTGAAATCAGCACAAGATCTGCAAAGCTTGAAGTCGCTCAAGGAAAATATGCTAAACCAACGTGGCAAGACTTCGAATTTGGATTAAAGACATCTGTAAGCAAAATGACCCATGAAGACCAAGTTCGAATGGAAACTGTTCTTGCGCAGGGAGTATCTGCATCGCCAAAAGATGGATGCTGGATGATGAAAGTAATGCTTATGGCCGATACTCATCTCGATCAAATTCAAAGTGAGAAATTTATTCGATATATGGCAAGTTTCTAGAGTATCTTTAAGAAGAGGTATGTTTTGTTAGGGGTAACCAGACCGCTTGGACTCCAGACGTAAAAAA
>JAGLCH010000165.1 GCA_023146355.1 Bacteriovoracaceae bacterium
CTCAAAATTTTGAGGGCCTTTTTTTATCTTTAACTTAGGTTCTAATTGTTGATCTTAAGTTCTTTGCGAGTTCTTTCTTTCTGATTCTAATTCTCTTTGGTGTGATCTCAACCCACTCATCCTTATCAATCCAGTTCATGGCCATCTCGATAGTCATTGCCTGAACAGGAGGTAGAACAATATTTACATCTTTCCCTGCTGTACGCATAGCTGCAAGGTGTTTTTCGCGAACTACATTTAGATTAACATCATTTGTTTTTGCACTTTCTCCAACAACTTGTCCTTCGTATACTGTATCTCCAGGAACAATGAACTGACGTCCTGAGGATAGTACATTAAAGAGAGCATATGGTGTGGCGCGACCGGCACGATCTGAGATAAGTGAACCATTTTGACGGCTAAGCATATCTCCTGTGTAAGGACGGTAACCAATGAAGCGAGAAGACATTAGTCCCTCTCCACGAGTATCAGTTAAAAATTGTGAACGGTATCCAATTAGACTTCGTGATGGAATCTCAAATTCAACTCTTGATCTTGTATCTCCAAGTGGAGTGAGGTTCATCATAACGCCTTTTCTACTTGAAAGGACTTTTGTAACTACTCCAACATCATCAGATGGTAAGTCCATAATTACACTTTCAAATGGCTCACACTTTTGTCCGTCAATTGACTGCATTAGAACTTTTGGTCTGGCGATCATCAGCTCAAATCCTTGACGACGAATTTCTTCAAATACAATTGCCAGTTGAAGCTCTCCACGACCTTTAAGCTCAAATTCCTTTGGGTCTGCTGTACCAGAGTACTGAAGTGCCACGTTTAAGCGACAAGCATTTTCGAGAAACTCTTCAAGCTTACGGCTAGTCAGATATTCACCTTCTTTACCTGATAGTGGAGATGTATTAACAGAAGCAGTAACGGAAACTGTAGGAGGGTCAATTGATATTCTATCTAATGGTTCAATTAGATTTGGAGAACAAAGGCTGTCTCCAATCTTTGCACCATCAAATCCTGCAACTAAAACGATATCACCAGCAGCTGCTGATTCAACTTCTGTAGTTCCAAGGGCAGAGAAAATTTTAATATTGCTTACTTTACTTTTTTTGTTTTTTTGCTCGCTATCACAGTGAATATATTGATTGTTTTTTACAATAGATCCTCTTTGGATTCGCCCAACTATCTGTGCTCCTAGGTATGAGCAGTAAGTGAGATTTGTTACAAGGAGCTGTAGGTCGTCACCTTCTGAAACTTTAGGAGCAGGAAAGAAATCACTAACCATAAAATCTAGTAGTGGATGAAGGTTGTCGCGTGGATCATCGATCTTTGTCATTGCATACCCTTCTTTTGCAGAAGCGTAATAAATAGGAACATCAAGATCGTAATCATCTTTTTCTAAAATCGTAGCAAGGTCTAGGAATAACTCTTCGATTTCGTTAATAACTTCATCGATTCTCTCATCTGGGCGGTCAACTTTATTGATGACAACACCAATTTTAATATCTTTTTCCATTGCTTTTGAAAGTACAAAGCGTGTTTGAGGAAGTGGTCCTTCAGATGCATCAACAAGTAGTAGAACACCATCAACCATCATCAGTGATCTCTCAACTTCACCACCAAAGTCGGCGTGGCCTGGAGTATCGAGTAGGTTGATCTTCTTATCGCCCCATTCAAAAGCACAGTTTTTAGCAGTGATTGTGATTCCACGTTCTCTTTCTAGTTCCCCAGAGTCCATTACGCGATCAATGATCTCTTCACGTGCTCCAAATGTATTAGACTGCTGAAGGATAGCATCAACGAGAGTTGTTTTGCCGTGGTCAACGTGTGCAACAATGGCAATATTTTTTAGGTTCAAGGGAGTTGTCATCTGAATGTTTCCTTAAGTAATCTAAATTAACTGATAGTAAGTATGAATACATACACTAACTAATGTCACATGTTAAGATGAATGTTTATTGTTTATAACGAATTTACATGGTAGCGAGCAAAAAATTGGCGTGGATGGGACAATTTTTCCACATCTTAGTATGATTTGAGCTTTGAAGTATAATAATATCAACGTATTAATTCATCTTTATGGTGCTTTTGGCACTTGTTTTAGGGATAGTTTATGGATATTGCTACTATTATTGGTTACGTTTTCATTATTGGCGCTGTTATCGGTTCGATTCTTGCTTCCAGTGATTTAATGACATTTTTCGATGTACCTTCGCTTCTTGTTGTTGGACTGGGGGTAATTGGTACTGTCTTTGTAAAATGGCCTATGGAAGTTGTAACTGGCATCGCAAAATTTTGTATGAAGGCCATATTTTTTACGCCTAGTGATCCAAAAGAAACGATTGAGAAAATTGGTGAACTTGCTGAAACAGCACGTCGCGAGTCTGTATTTGCTCTCGAAAAGGCCCCTATTGACGATCCGTTTATGAAAAAAGCAATGGTTCTTGCTGCTGATAATCGTCCTCCAGAGGTAATTGAATCAATATTACAACTTGAAATTGATGCTATGAAAGAGCGTCATAAAGTTGGTGTTTCTGTACTCGATGAAATGGCGTCAGATGGACCAGCATTTGGAATGATTGGAACTCTGATTGGTCTTGTTGTTATGCTTAAGAACCTCTCAGACCCATCTTCGATTGGACCCGCTATGGCGATTGCGCTTCTTACTACGTTTTATGGATCAGTATTTGCTACTACATTTGCGAATCCTATTAAGTCTAAAATTGGATT
>JAGLCH010000166.1 GCA_023146355.1 Bacteriovoracaceae bacterium
CTACCATCTAAGCATAATAATTATTGTATTGATGAGGCCGTTCGTAGTTTTAAAGAAAAGTATGGTAGTGATGTTCAAATCGACTCAATAAGATACTCTTCCAAAAAAGCGGGTATAAAAGCAAGCAGTTCGTATGCTGAAAAGCTAAAAACCTCTGTAACGATCAAGTCTTCTCTTTGTGAAGATAAAATCATTTACGAGTTTGGAAAAATAAAAAAATATCTCTGCACAATTCCAGCATATCAAGAAAACCTTCCTGTAAGTATAAAGCAAATTAACGCAACTGGTGATTGCAAGGACCTTTACGATTGATCTCTTCAAAACCTATCGAGCACCTTCAAGAAAATTACTGAGTAATGAAAAGTGAAGAGGATGGGTGCCAAAAATAGTTTGCGTTATACAAATAATGGCATAATATACGGCCCCTAAATCTTGCTCTCTATCATCCTGTAAACATGAAGATTACTTGATAAAATGAGTAAGTGGTACATACCGCTCCTAAAGCGTGAGAAAATATCCCAAGTAATGGGAGAACTTATGAAACTTTTCAAACTATCAATTTCCATCTTGGCCTTTGCTTTAATTTTGAGTAACGCAATGGCGGCAAATAAGAAAGTTGTGATTTCTGCTACGAAATCACCATTTATGAAGTACTCGCCTGTAGAGTCAATTAGCTTTCAAGGTGAAGTTAAAATCCCCAACCATATTACAATTAATAAAGGTTACGTCTATAGCGACCGCGACCGTGCGGTTATTAACCTCGGTAGAGATGTCAATTGTGAATACAGAGGCAAGCACTACCGAGTTAAGAAAATGTACTTGTATAAATGTAGTGAAGGTTCACGCCAAGGAGACTGGGTAGATGTTGATGGAAATATTGATATCTTTATAAAGCGGTCATACGCTTACTTTAGTTCTCTAAAGATTACTGCAACACTAGATGGGAAGTATGAGGAGCAAGATCCCGATGACCCAATTTTGACTGTGGGGCCTCAAGGCGAAGTTGGACCTCAAG
>JAGLCH010000167.1 GCA_023146355.1 Bacteriovoracaceae bacterium
AAAAAGTTATCACTTCCCTATTCGAACTAGCTTTAGCTCTGTATGAATTTGGTGGTGGCACTCTTCACACACATCTTCTACTGTTTTACCCTTTGAGAAGACAGGAGGAAGAAATCGAACTGATACTTTCGTTAAAAATCGCGGAATAATAGTTCCAGTTGGAAGTGCATTATAGGCACCATCAATACAAACAGGAAGAACAGGAACTCCAAGCTCAACAGCGAGGATTGAAAAAAGTTTCTTAAACTCTCCCAAATCTCCAGACTTACTTCTTGTTCCCTCGGGAAAGATTACTAAATTTTTCCCCTCCTTAAGCGCTTTAGACATCTTCTTAATGGATACCGTAAGATTTCGGTTAAGATCAACACCGATAACATTGCTTCTATGTGCTAAGGATCGAAGAATAAATTTATTTACGTGCTTCTCCTTGGCACAAAAAAATGTTCTTTTTAAAAAACTACTCCTAAGAGATTGCGTTAAAAAGGCAGCATCAAAGTAACTCTGATGATTGGGGGCGATAATACATGGCCCTTCAGGGATATACTCAACTCCCTTAGTTGTAACTCTAAAGAAAGACCCTAGTACCGTTTTAAAAAAACGATGAATTATTGGCACAACATAACTCTTTTCAGATAGCTCAACATTTTTCGTATCTGCAATAATCTCGCTCCAATTAAGGGCCTTGACTTCAAGCTTACTTTTATTTTCTCGAATATATTCTGCTAGCTCGCTGACCACTAAATGGCCCAAAAGCTTTTTTTCATCCAGTGCGATTCCAAAACTGCTTTCAATAAATGATAAAAGATTTACCTTATCGAGAGAGTCTAAAGCGAGGTCCACTTCAATATTGTCAGAGGCATATACATCAGCGCCAGCAGTGACTTCTAAAAAATCTTTTAATATATTGTACTCATCAAAATCAGGTCCTAATTCCTTTCTCCTCTCTTTCTTATTTTTATCAACAAAAGACGAGAGTTCAAACCGCTTCAACTTACCTAAGCGAGTTCGAGGTAGTTCCTCTTTGATAATGGTAAATTTTGTGAGCTTTTTATAGGGCGCAACCTGAGTATTATATATATCTATAACCTTTTCCTGAATGTACTCAAAAAGATTTAAGATCTCATTCTGAGAAATAAACTTAAAGTTTGGGTGGATCAAGGCCTGAAGAGTTTTACCTTCATAAAACACGGCAATCTCTTCAATAAAACCATGTTCCCGACTCAGCTTAAACTCAATCTCTTCGGGATTAATATTTTTGCCATTAGGAAGAACAATAATCTCTTTTTTCCTTCCAGTAATACAAAGATATCCATCCTCATCAAGATGACCGAGATCACCAGTATGCAAATAACCATCAACTAAAGTTGCAGCTGTTTCTTCCGGACGGTTGTAATAGCCCCTCATGACATTTTCACCACGAACACAGATCTCACCATCAACTATTTTCACCTCTACATTTTTTAGAGGACGCCCTGCCGTCTGGTGCTTTGACTTCCCGGGGGGAGTAAAACTGATCATTGGTGAGGCCTCACTCATGCCGTAGCCGGTCAGTAACTCTATACCTAGAACCTTTAAGTCTCGCTCAACTTGTCCGTCAATCGCTGCGCCACCACATGGGCAAAACCTCAAACTCCCTCCAAATTGTTTTTGTACTGCTTTAAAAACAAATTGAGAAAAAGAGAGATTGTTCACAACACCTGCAAGCATAAATAGTATCCTAGCAACAAAAGACTTATTGATTTTTGCCATTATCCCCTTGTGAAGCATTGTAAAAAAACGTGGGACACTAATTAAAATGGATACTTTATTATCTCGAATGCTCCGAATAATGTCGTCAGTAGCAAAACTTGGTGGAATGACAATGGAGCTCCCAACAAAGAAAGGTGCAATCATTGCCCCCATTAATGGAAAAATGTGATGAAAAGGAAGAAGAGCGAGTGTTACTTCATCTTTACTATAAATTTTCACATCCTCAGTAACGGAGTGAATGTTAACGAGAATATTGCGGTAGGTAAGCATTACACCTTTAGGCCCACCTGTAGTTCCTGAAGTGTAAATGATGATGGCAGTATCATCCACAGCATCGGGAATGGAGATAGAATCAGGAGTGCCTACACCTGGATCGATATCATCAAGCAATATAAGTTTTGTTTCTATTCCAGATAACTTCACTGCTCTGACAGCACTAGTATGATTAGAGCGGGTAGTAAAAAGAACTTCTGGGTTACAGTCTTTTAGAATATATGCAGCTTCTTCAGCTGGGGCCATATAGTCGATTGGTATTATTGTCGATGAACACTTCCATCCTGCGAAAAAGGCCATAATCCATTTGGCAGAATTATCCCCATAAATACAGATATGGTTTGCATTAA
>JAGLCH010000168.1 GCA_023146355.1 Bacteriovoracaceae bacterium
TTTTTTTTCGCCATATAGAGTAGCACCACAAAACATAGGCAATTCATAAGACTTTGAAATTTACTAGGTTAATCTAAAGTACTGAAATTATGCATTAACATAAAAGTGGCATGATTTACCGTATAATGAGATTAGACCATAAGAATACCTAAATAAAATACGCACATGTCCGATAAGTTATTTGAGAACCCATTGTAATCAGATAATTTTGAGGTGAAATTATAAAAGCAAATAAGATAATGATATTTAAAGCAGTAAGTATAAGTGTAGGTCTGATCTTTCAGACTGCTCTTGCATTTGCTAGCGGCTATATTATTGTCAATGAGGGTGATACATTGAGTGAGCTAGTTGAAAAACATTCTTCGCCTCCATCTTTCCTCTACGGGAAGAGTGGTCGTATGGAACAAGTTTTGAAAATGAATCCGAGCATTGTTAGTCCCGAATCTATAGAAGTTAATCAACTCCTTGAGTTTGGTGATCTGCTGATGAGTACTCCCATTTCTGGCAACACTATCCCTTTTCGTAATTTTATGATCAAAAAAGACTTTAAAAAGTGCAGTAAAAAGAACGCCAAATATTTTCGATATGGTTATTATAATTGTAAGAGCATAGGCAATGGAAAAAAGAGTTGTAAGCGAAAAAAAGTTTACCTTTGCCCTAAGTTGAAGTCAAAATCTCAAGAACGAAAAGTTGCTACAGTACAAAACAAATCAGGAGAATCGACATCAAGGATTCAGAGCATCTTTGTTGCTCTCACCACAGGTATTTCTAGTATTTCTTCAATAGATAGCACAACAAATCAACAAGAGATTGCAACCTCAGATCTTGGGGTGGGTGGCCGTGTAGTTTGGAGCCACTTATGGTCAAAATCAATAGACTTTTCATTTATCGGATCTTATAAAAAGTTTAGATTTAGAGTAGGGAAAGATAGAGTGCTTCAAGAGGACTTTGTTTCAAAGTACTACTCTGGAGTTGCTTTAAAATATAAGCTAAGTCAGAAGAACAGCTTGCAATTTGGTGTAGGCGTAGGTGAATCTCTTGTTATTAAAAATAACGGAGGAGCAAATCTTTTTGTTGTTGAAAAGGCCTCTACTTCACTTGCTCGGATTTCTGGAAATCATAGTGTTTTTAAATCTCTTAATAACTTTTCTCTTGATTTGTCCTGGGAGTATGGTGCTTCTTTACCATCAAAGCAGGTGGGATACAGTACTGAACTGGGAACCTTTTATGGTCTAGGGGTTGCCTCAAGTTATAACTTGGATGACCTTAAGTTAAATATCTCTGGCACATA
>JAGLCH010000169.1 GCA_023146355.1 Bacteriovoracaceae bacterium
TCAAAATTACCGCCAGGTAGATCTGTTCTGCCAATTGACTGGTAGAAAAGAGTATCCCCAGAAAAAAGAGTAGGGCGCTCAAGGTAATCACTATAAAGGCACGATGACCCCTCTGTATGACCTGGCGTATGAATGATTTGAATCGACTGTAGGAATGGGTCAAGATCAGTACCAGTAAGCGGAAGCTTATCTCCCTCACTAAAAAGGAAATCAGGCGTTACAGGTTCTTCCATTTTCATCCCGTACATTATTCCCTGACTAACGAGTTTATCATAAAGAGGAGCATCGTCTTTATGAAGGCTAAGCTCTGCGCCAGTCTGCTTTTGAATTGCCGCAGAAGATCCAATATGATCAAAGTGGGCATGAGTATGAATGAGCTTTAAAAGCGTTAGTCCGCGCTCTTCGAGGTAGGACAGGATTGCAATATGGTCGTTGCCTGCATCAATTGCCACAGCATTTTTAGAATCTTTAGAGTAAATGATTGAACAGTTAACATCTAATGCTCCAACTTGAATCATCTCTATGACTAAATTATTTTTTTCCATTTTTTACCCTTTCATTTTTGAAATTGCGCTTGAGATAATTTCTCTTGCTTGATTAATACCCGAAACACTTTCCATAAATTCAAAGCCTGGAACTAAGTTAAATTCAAAAAGGCCCGCACCATTTTCGTTATATAGAATATCCACTCCAGCGTAGAGTGCTTTTGAATGCTCAAATGAGCGAAGTCCAAGCTCGATTACTTCAGGTGGAACTTCATTTTCTTTTAGAAAAGATCCAGTTCCTCTTCCTGCGTTTTTTCTAAACTCATCACCTAGTGATTCTTTATGAACAATTCCCGTAACTTTTCCACCCACAATCAGCAGTCGATACTCTTCACCTTTTACAAATGGTTGCAAGATAAAGCGCTGGTCCCCAATGGCCCAAAAAGTCTCAAGTATAGAGCGAAGTGAATCTTCTCCATTTATGAGGTTGACCCCTATGCCTTTGTTGCCGCGGATAGTTTTAAGAACAAATTTATCATCGACGCTGTGCTTGTTTATAAAAGATATTCCATCATCTAGATTTATTTCTGATGGCCTACCTCGAAAAGCATATGTTGGAATAGACTGAAGTTTGTGCTTTAGAAAAAATTGATGCTGAAGAGCTTTGTCTCTAAAATTCATTATGGTGGAGATAGGATTAAATACTTTTGCTCCACGTTGTTCTTGAGAGATTGCCACGTTGATATCAAACTCATCAAATCTGATGCCGGTGGTGCGGTGTAGCGTAAAGGTGTCTTCAAGGTCTTTTTCTTCTTCATAAGAGTCAAAAAAAATGGATGTTTCATAGGGATGACACCACTTCGTTTCAAGACCCTTTAGAGTGGCCTCCTCTAAAAGTCTGCGCGAACTGTGGAGTTGTTTATTTTCTGTAGTAAGAATGAATTTCATAAAAACCTCTAGATTTAGTAGTTTAGCTTAGCAACCCTGTCCCCATTTGCAAATCAGAAAGGCCGACTAAACTGTTAAGTATTACGTAAAGTTTTGTCGTTAAAAAACCGATATAGAAAGGTAAATACTCATGTTTTGAGGTAGATGATGCTTAAGAGTTTTTCAGAATTTAAATTTTATCAGTCCTTTCGGATTCCTGTCGAGGCCCAAGATGGCATTCGTTTTATGCTGGAAATGGACGATGAGTTTGGAAAAAGTGGTTATGTTGATGACGCAAAGTTAATTGATATCAGTGTAACAGGCTTTGGCTTCTCCACCTCTGAGAGAATTTCAGTGGATACAGAGTTAACTATTTCACTCCAGTTTAAGAGGTTGCATCTGGACCTGACGGGTAGAGTTGTACGAGCTTTTGGTGAGGGCCTTGAAGAAGACAGCATGATTTATGGAGTTGAGGTCGACGACGAGCCAAAGATTTTTAACTTTATTGAAAAGTACATTCTAAGTTTTACCTCAGAGCGCCTTAAAGATAGTCTTATTGTATCTGCACTCAAAGAGCGCTATACAAAGGCGTCTGATGGGTTTGAGATATTTTCACTTCTCCTTTCGCTTTTTAAAGATATCAATTCTTTCGGTGACAAAGATGGATTTATCGATAGCATGATGGAAGAGGTGGTTCGTCTCCTCAATGCTCAACGTGCATCTATCTTCTTAATTAATCCCGCTTCAAATGAATTAGAGGCGGTGTCATCTGTTGGTATTGATAAAGAAGAGTTAAAGTTTGATTACCGTAAAGGGATCGCAGGCTCGGTCTTTACTACTGGTATTGCTCTCAATATTGACGTAACTCAAGACAATTCGAGGTTTAATAACGAGCTAGACAAAAAACACGGTTATGTGACTAAGTCGGTCATCTGTTACCCTATTCATAATCGCCACGATAAGATTATTGGGGTTATTGAAGTCATAAATAAGAGAAATCAAGATCGATTCACAATTGAAGATGAAAAGAGCATGAAAGTAATGACTCTTGTATTCTCATCTGTTTTTCATACATTTAATCCAATTTCTGATAAGTCGACGATTAGACGTTTCTCAAGTCCGTTTGATAGAAAGCTGGCCCTTATTGGAAAGACCCCCCACGTACGTTCACTTAGACGAAGTTTTGTTAAGCTAAAAGATATTGATTCTTCTGTCTTAGTTTGTGGCGAGCAGGGTGTTGGGAAATCTCTGTACGCTGATATCCTTCACGCCGAAGGGCAAAGAGGGCTTAATCCTTTTGAAGTGGTAGATTGCTCTGTGAAAAATCAAGAGCAGTTAGATAGGGATATGTTTTCTCCAAGTACAGAAAACAAAATGACGGCCTGTCAGGGCGGAACACTACTTTTCAAAGATATTGATCGCCTTGATTTTCAAAATCAACTGAAGCTTCGTGAGATCCTCTTAATGGGGGGACATATCGGAAGTGATATCACTTTAGATGCACGAATTATGGCCACTACTTCGAGTGATCTCGGGGCCATGGTCGATGCGGGAAAGTTTGATCGTGAGCTTCTGGCATTTATTTCTGAAGCAATTGTAAATATTGAGCCACTTCGTCGCCATAAGGAAGATCTCCCTGAGCTTGCAAGCTACTTCTTTAAAATAGAATGTGCTCGAAAGGGACTTCTTTTTAAGAGTTTTACAGACAAAGCGATTAAGAAGCTTCTCTCTTATGACTGGCCTGGAAATATTTTAGAACTAAAAAAATGTGTTGAGCGAGCTGTTCTTTTTCATCCTAAAGAGCACCTCATTGCTGAGGTTGCGCTCGACGATACCACCACACCTCTAATTGATATCGGAATTGGAAAAAGAATGTTTGGTGATATTCCCCATGCCAGTGATCCATCTGTTTGCCTTAAAGACCGCCTTGCTCTAGTTGAGAGAGAGATGATTCTAGCTGAGATCAAGCGCTGTAATGGAAATAAGTCAAAAGCAGCAATAGAGATGGGAATAAGTCGTGAGGCACTCCGTAAGAAGATGCTAATCAGTGATGAGGTTACTGCCCGTGTTGTCGATGGTGAAGAAAAGAAAGCTGCGTAAGATTAAAATCTAAATGTCGGCCTGAAACTTCATCAGCACTTTTCTCGTGTGGGGGTGATCTCTAAACTCCGCCAAGTAAATTCCCTGCCAAGTTCCCAGTACTAATTTCCTCTCATCAACGATAAGGGAAATTGACTGATTGAGAAGTATCGACTTCATATGAGAAGGGGAATCATCTGGCCCCTCGTCATCATGTTCAATAAAGCTGAGATTTCGAGGTGCTGTGTGTTTGAGAAAGTTTTCAATATCTATCGCCGCCTTTGGATCATAGGCCTCAGAAATCGTAAGAGCACAACTAGTATGGGTAATGAAGAGATGAAGGACTCCTGAGCTGGCACCGCAATCAGCGAGAATTTGATCTAGAGAAGACTTGATGTCCCCAGTCACGTCGTAGAATTTCTCTCCATCAGTCCCAACTTTTAATTCTGTGTACTTCATTTTCGCGCCCACTTTGTTACCTTTTAAATTTGCCATTAATTTTAATATTTTGTACTCTAGTGTGCGAAGCGTAAAGTATTTATAAGGTAAGGCCAAATGGACATTTTATTCCAGCTAAGTTTCAAAGATGCACTGGACATCGCAGTTGTGGCATTGCTGATTTATCAAATCCTTTTTATGGTTAAGGGGACACGCGCTGTTCAAATGCTTTTAGGCGTCGCTGCATTCGGTGTTATTTTTTGGGTAAGTTTTTCATATCAGCTTCATACTCTTCACTGGATTTTAGGACACTTCTTTAACTCTTTCTTTGTCATTTTTATTATCCTCTTTCAGGATCAGATTCGCTCGGCACTTGCTAACTTTGGTAGTGGTCGTAGGGTTTGGGGGGCAGGTACTCGCGGAGCATCTGGCCCATCAATTGATGAAATTGTTGAAGCATCAATCGCGATGGGGAGAAAAAGAATCGGTGGAATCGTCGTTTTAGAGCGAGTCAATGGACTCAAAAACTTCGTTTCAACAGGAACTCAGCTCTTAAGTGAGATCCACTGCGACCTAATCTACGCAATATTTCAATCCACCTCTCCGCTTCATGATGGTGCCATCATCACTAAAAAAGGAAAGATGTTGGCCGCGGGCTGTTTTCTTCCACTTTCTAAAAATGTCGATGTGGATCGCCACCTGGGGACTCGTCACCGAGCGGCACTAGGAATTACAGAGTCTACAGATGCTGTAGCTGTTGTTGTCAGCGAGGAAACTGGAAAAGTGTCTATTGCTGAGCGTGGAAATTTCTATGCCGTAGAAGGGAAGGTTGAACTTGCTAGAACTCTTAAAAGATTGATGAGCGGCAAGGCCATCTCACTTCCAAAGAGGGAGGAGTAGGCTATGAGCAATGTCATAAACAAATATATTCTTAGAACTCTGTCTGTTGTAATGGCCGTTTCTCTTTGGTTTTATGTTCTAAATTCAGAGCCAATAGAAACAACCCGTAGTGTTCCCATTAAGTTTATCGTTCCCTCAGGAAAATCGATTGCCAATATTATTCCTAAGGAAGTCATAATAAAAATTTCAGGAGCACGTTCTTTTCTAAGGAATTCGTTTGCCCAGGACGCTATTGTTGTAAACCTTAAAGAACTCTATAAGGGGCGAAAGGTATTTTCGGTATCTCTCACTAAAGAGATGCTACCAACATCATTTGGGATAAACATCTTAGGATTTGAGCCAAAGGCACTTGATATTGAGCTCGATCGCCATATCAAAAAAGAAGTGCCCATTAAGCCCCAGTTTTTAGGTGAGCTTTCCAGTGAGTACAAACTACTCAAAAATAAAATATCACCAGCAAAGGTTATGATTGAGGGGCCTCTCTCAGTGATGAGAAAAACCACCGTTTTGAAATCAGAGTCAATTGACCTTTCACGCCTTAATAGTTCAGGTTCTGATAAAATCAATCTTGATACAGTCGATCAGAGAATTAAGATTAATTACAGTGATGACTATACGTTTACGTATGAAATTAGAGCGAGAAAGGGGAATTTTATTATCAAAGGGGTTCCTATTCGCTATATTTCGTCTCGCCGCCACATTCGCTCCAAAACGACTAAAGTTTCTGTTTCCGTTTTGGCGCTGGAGGGTGTAAAAAAGGGGCTGCGTAAACGTGATATTCAGATATTAGCAGATATTCCAGAGACGCGAAGTGGCTGGATTAGAGTCAAGCTTAAGGCGTTATTACCTGAGAATGTCCATCTGCTTAAGATTGAACCAGAGCAAATAATCGTTAAAGTTAAATAATTTTTAGGAGCATTATGAGCGGAAGAAGCTTATTCGGAACTGATGGTATTCGTGGGATGGCAAATATTCATCCTATGACTTGTGAAATTGCAATGAAGCTTGGAAGGGCCGTTACTTACTACTTTCAGAAGCATTCAAAAAAAGGGAAGAGACCTCTCATTCTTTTAGGAAAAGACACACGTAGAAGTTGCTATATGCTTGAGCAGGCATTTTCTGCAGGTGTTTGTTCGCAAGGTGGAGAAGTTATCTTAACAGGTCCTCTTCCAACCCCAGGCGTTGCTCATGTGGCAAAATCAATGAGAGCTGAAGCAGGGGTTGTTATCTCAGCTTCACACAACAACTATGCCGATAATGGGATCAAGATTTTTGATGGTCAGGGACAAAAGCTTCCTGATGAAGTTGAGCTTGAACTCGAAAATATGGTTTTAAACCCAGGGCTAGTTCCAATTCAAACTGGACCTGATCTTGGTAAGGCCCGTCGCCTGGATGAAGTTACTGGCCGTTATATCGAGCATGTAAAATCGGCATTTAACTCCAAGTACGACCTCGAGGGGCTTCGTGTGGTTTTAGACTGCGCCAATGGTGCTGGTTATAAAGTTGCTCCAGTAGTGTTTGAAGAGCTTGGTGCTGAAGTCTTTAAAATCGCTGTTACTCCTGACGGAACAAATATCAATGACTATTGTGGCTCAATGTACCCGAAGTCATGTCAGGATGAGATCACAAAATACCGTGCTGATATTGGGATCTGCCTAGATGGAGATGCTGACCGCGTGGTATTGATCGATAGTACTGCAACAGTCGTTGATGGAGATCAACTTATTGGTCTATTTGCTAGACACATGCTTGATACTGACAAAATTAAAAAAGGCGATACCATTGTTGGTACAGTCATGAGTAACTTAGGACTAGAGCGCTATATTGAGTCTCTTGGTCTCAAGTTTCATAGAACAAAAGTTGGTGATCGTTACATCATCGAATATATGAGAGGCAATGGTGCCAAGCTTGGTGGTGAGCCATCAGGTCATATCATTTTCAGAGATCACTGTACGACTGGCGATGGTACTCTTGGTGCCCTTAAGGC
>JAGLCH010000017.1 GCA_023146355.1 Bacteriovoracaceae bacterium
CTTGTGCTCGTGGACAAAAATAGCTTAGAATTTGCACGAATCTCTAGCTGATTAAACTTTAGCTCTTCATAATCGTAGTAATATGGATTATTGCTCCAGCTATCTTCAATATTGATCAGTTCAAGAGTTGAGTAACCAAGACCAACTCCAATTGCGACGCGATCAGTTACCATCGTTTCAACATCTAGACCTATACTATACTTAGATTCGAGGCTTATCCCCTCACCTTGAATAGATGTAACTCCAATTGATGGAATAATTCTAACATTATCTTTTAATACAGATTTCTTAGGAACTTCTGCTCTGACAACAACAGCGCGGGGCTGTACTGGTGCCGCTTGCTTTGTGCTAACAACATCTTTCGTTTCAGATTTCTTATCCGATCCAGTTCCAAAGATACTATTGATTCTAGTCGTTAGTTTTTCACTCTCTTTAAGAGTAATCTCTTTCACCTGTTTTTTATTAACTCTAAGCTTCGAGATCTTTTTAGTAATCTTCTTAATATTATCCATTTCACTCTTATTGCGAGCATCTTCAAGTAGCTCTTGAGCTGTTTTTTGTTCTGGCGCTTCATAATCGGCATCAATATCGATTTGCTCAGAGTTGAGTACTGATTGTGCTTCTTGTAGAAGATCATCCTGTGCAAAACTAATTGCGGGCCCACTAATTACTGTTAAGGCGATAAGAGCGGCCATAATCTTTGTTTGTGTTTTCATTTCCTTTACTCCTTGAATGGCAGGGTAATATCCAAAAAACCGATGCCGTGTTCAAATAAATTAGATTCCTCTACAATATAACACAGCGCAGCGCCAATTGTGCGGCGCGTGAAAAGATTACATAGGTACTGTAAGACCTATCGTATTTCAATAAGTTAGCTGGTCTAAACTAGCGTAAAATGCGGAATCTGCGAAATGACTTGAGGGAAAACGTCTTTTCAAAAGAACAAACGATACTTGTTGAATCTGGTTTACACTTTCCCTGGTCCGCAAGAAAGTAAATCTTTACCTGCCCCATAAGGGAAAATAGTATTGTGGTTACCGCCGCAAGAAGTAATACATACTCAACTGCCACCTGGCCACGCTCACCATTATAGTGTTTCTTTTTTGATTGATTCATTAATATAAGAATATCTCCTGGCCAGATATTACTCAAGATAGGCAAAGATCGAGTAGCATTGAGTACTTACCAAGAGGAAACTTACGGAACTGACCCCAGTAGCTTACCCCTCCAACTAAGACTTTATTGCTGATATTGGTATTGTCTAAAACTTGAACTTTTGACGAAGATACTTGTTCAAAAGCTCCCCCTGCTGAAACTCCTGACAGGGCAATATCTCTAAGCTCTCTCACGCTTTCATTTTTAATATCCTTAGGCGTAATAGAATGGGTGCGATTAATCTCTTTAAGGAGATACTCCCGAAGACGATCCACATAAAAGTCAAACTTTCTACCCTCACACCTTAGAAGGTAAGCACTGATAACAACCTGATTGCCTTTAACTTTACACCAAAAGAAAGGCGTCTCGGTACCAATGGCATCAGAGCAACAAAAGAAGGTAGTTCCCTCTGAAGGAAGCAAGGTATTTTCACCTATACAATCCCATGTATACTCTACGGCCTTATAATAATCCCCCACGGGGGAAATTTCAATTGGCATGCTCTCAGGTATCGGCCCAATAAACGATACATCTCCAGGGCAAACAACTCCCTCAAAGCTTGAGAGCATAAGTGCCCATGGACGATTTTTATCAAAAAGCCAGCTATCAAGCTCCACCTGGCGTAATTGTCCACCTTTGGCCGCAAACTCAATACTGAGTGCCTGATCAAGGGCCTGAAAATTAAGTTGATAAGAAGGAGAAAGAAATGAAACCACAAGATGAAAGAGTTCAAACTTACTGAGGCTAAAGGAAAAATCATCTTGAAATACTCCACGAAGGGAGTAAAGAAGGCAACGCATTGACCAAGTTTCCCCAATTGGGCAATCCTGATCGCTGTAGCTTTTTGAAATGGTATCAAAAAGAGTTATCAGAAATGGTGGGGCGCACTTAAAAAAGGTGGAAAGATCAAAGTGCTTTGTTGAAGGTAGTCCCAATGTGGTCACGGCCATATCTCTGCAAAAAGTTTCAAAGAGATTGTTAAACTTTTCGGGCCCAACTTCATCTAAAATATTGGAATAAATATCAGACTCTATTTCTTTAGATTTATTTTTTATCCCACCGTGAAGCTTGCGCCCTACTTCTTTAAAATTGCGAAGTGGAGAATCTCCAAGCCTCACAATTGCTCCATTAACATGTATAAAGTACGGCGCAGGTTCAATATACTGATCGATATCTATAAAAGCTTGAATGGAATTTAGTTCACCAAGCTTTTTGATAAAAGACCGATCGAGCTCAGTGAACTTCCCCTGAAAAAGTTCTCCAAACTGAAAGCGTTTATCATCGACAATAAGAGTTGATTTATTGGCGCCTAAACTTTTGAGGCCTAGGAAATATGAAAGGTAACTACTACCTACAATAACATGATCAATATTCTTATCTAGCATTAGGTCCCCAAGTGGAGAAAGGTGACAACCTTCTCAAACTTCGATGTATAGGAGTGAATAAACTCCCCGTGCTTAATTTCATCATTAATCTGATTAAGCTTTGGCCTAAAAATCTTATAAAATGATGAGAGTTCTTTAATAACGGTTACTGAATTATCATCAAAACTTTTTACAAAATCAAACTCTGTTGAGCGATGAGTTTTAGGCCCGCAATAAACCATGGAGTTTGCGATGAATGGCTCAAGTACTGAGTGGATTGATCTACCGTGACCACCCCCAACATAGGAGTGCCCAAAGTAGTTGTAGAGTTCACAAAGAATTCCTGGTGTCGCGACAATAATTATTCCCGGACGCTCAATAAAGTCTGCAATGAGATCCCGCTTTTGCTCTACAGAAAGAGTTGAGCGGTAAATATAAATCGGAAGATTTGCACTAAACTTATCAGAAATTTCTTCGATAGAATTCGTTAGTGAGTTCATATGCTTTTCGTCGAGCTTATGAGGTGTGACAGCAACAAAAAGGTCTCCCAATACTATTTTAGAGATAAACTCAGAATCACTGAAAACTTCCATTTCATTGGGCCAAGCACTTCCCATGATTAAGCGCTTCGCCGCAGGATACTTATCAAAGATAGGAGCAAAATCAGTGAGAATTTTTGAAAGGGTTGCGTCAGAAGAACTCACTCTTTTCTCAATTTGAATAAGTCTAAAGTCGAAAACCACTAGGTGGTTAGGATCAATCCCCATCTTAGTAAAGAGCTCAAGATCTCTTCCTGAAGCACAGATAATGCTATCAAAAAGAGAAAAAATATTTCGAAAAATAAAATTCCGAAGAGGGTTCATACTCTCCTTGTTCTTTAAGCTAGCGTTAACTAAAACAAAACGAGTATGGTCTCTCTTCCCAAGAAGGAGGAGCTCTGGAAAAAAGTCATAGCGACAAAGTACCAAGCGACGCGCAGTCATCCAGCTAGAGAGGGACTGTCCCGAAAAGAGATCAAAGAAGAAAAAAGTGAGAATGGGAAGTCTATAAATTCGAAGCATTCCTTTCCACTGAACTGCCATGCTCTGGCACTTTTTCTCAACACTTTCAGAGGAATAGATGAGCTCAACGAGATCGCCCTTTTTTAGGTAGTTATTAATGAGAGGGCGAACTTGCTCCAGCTCCCCTTCGCTTGACACCTCAAAGGCCACAGCGGCGACTTTGTTTTCGCAGTAGAACGATTTTGATAGAGGGTCCACCTTATTAAGGAGCTCAAATAGCTTTCTCCTTCGAACGGCGGGAATCAAGTTTCCCAGCACTTCGACAGTTAGGGGATACAACAATCCACGAATAATATTAAGGGCCACCTGAAATATGATAAATAGTTTATTTTCCATAGAGAAAACTTTAACTAACCGATTTCTCTTTGTCACCATGGGAAAGATATGGACTGAGTGTCAATTTGGGCACGACTTAACTACAAATGCTAAATTGACTGACCGAATTAGTCAGCTTTCTAACACTTTCTTACATTATTCATGATTTCAGACTCCTCCATAAAATAAGTCTTGCTAACTATAATGCAAAAGTAGTTTACTCCAAGGTGAAACTAATAAGTTGAGCTTCAATTGATAGAAAAACATAAGGGAGATTTGGTTATGAAGAAAATTCTTTTACTGCTTGTGGCAGTACTACTTGTCACGCAATCATTTGCGGTGGAAAACGCTGATGTGAAAAAAGAGAAGGTACAACCCCTAAAAGGTAGCTCTCAGGACCTAGGGTACAATGTAAACTTCGCTGATAGTGAGCATGCAAATTTTCATCTTTGGGGACTGACTAGAATGTACTTCTACCCAGCAAGTCCAAACAGAAAAGCAGTAATGCCTTACTTTAGATTCAATCTTGACGCACAAAAAGATAAAAACTGGTCACTTCATGCTCGCCTCGACTATGGACAGTATATTAAAGGTGAATACTTTAAACTAAACAAAGAAACACCTGATGACGAATTAACAGGTGCCCCAACATTTTACTTCTCAAGAGCTTACCTCACCTTTAAAGTTGATAACTCAAAAATCAAACTGAGCGCAGGTCGCATGCTCAACCAAGCAATCAAATATGATGTACTAGATAAGTACACAGCATTTGATGA
>JAGLCH010000170.1 GCA_023146355.1 Bacteriovoracaceae bacterium
CTCCCATTTCTAGAGGTTTGTATTTTGATTCGTTTACTTTTTTTGTTTCTATCTATTTGTCTGCTCTCACTTGAGGGCATTGCAAGCGTCGACTTTAAGTTGGGTGGTGGATTCGATCGTGGTGTGGTTGAAGACGGTCAGAGGTCAAAGGCAGAAAACTACGGTTATTCCGCTGAAGGTCACTTGTTATTCTCTGCATTTGAGCCACTCTATTTAGGGGTTTTCGGTTATAAAAACTGGTCGAGTACGAATACAATTTATAAAGGAAATAATGTTAATAATTTTCATATCTCTCCCCAGGGAGCAGGTGCTGAACTGGCGTTGCGATTTTATTCTGTCATGATAAAAGTAGGCGTTGGAGCATACGAGGCAGATGCACGTAGGGTTGAAGACGGAGTTGGCAGAAACTACAAGCTCACTAGTGGGCAAGGCTATCATGTTGGTTTAGAAAAGCGTTTTGCCCTTACTCAATCCATGAATTGGTTCATCGGGGCATACACCCGCAATATCATTTACTCCAAAATAAAAATGAAAAATGGTGGAGAGCCTATTGATCTTCGCAGTAAGTGGGAGCAAACAATTTACTCTGTTACTGTGGGATTTGCTTTTAATTTCTTTTATCTCGACAAAGGTAGCTCGTCTAGCAAGGGTAAAAGTGGGAGTAAGGGAACAAAATGAAAAAGACATTGCTGATACTTTTACTATTTATTGCAACAAGCTGTATCACTCGGCCAGATGGCGCAACAAGCGAGTCTGACATTCTAGACGTTTTTGCACCAATTAATATATCTGATACGGCACCAGTTGCTGGTCGTGATGGTAATGTTTCAATTACTTTTATGGGCGCTAGCTCTCTCGAAATTAGTTTTGGACTTGCTATTGATGATCATACTGATGATGCGGCACTGTTATATAAGGTCGTGCATGGCCGTTCAAAAAAATCACTATCTGCTTCATCAAAAGCTCTATTTGACTGGCAAACATTTATTAGTGGCGCATTAACAGTGAATGATCTCACTGCTTCTCCATACTATTTTCTTCTATTAGTTAAGGATAATTTGGGACAAGTAGCAAGCTATTCTCCTTTTTCTAATGCACCACGTTTGCCCGCTCATACCCTCGTTTTGGGAACGGCAACAAGTGAAGATCGTATTGAGTTGAATTGGCACGCAGCGGGACACTCATTTTTAAACCCATCTGTTTTGCAGTATCAAGTCTATATTTCCACAAGAAATAATATCTCAAATCTTGCAGCAGTGAGAGCAAATGGGGTTTTGATCCAAGGGTGGAGCTCCAAGCGTTCAAGTTTTGAGGCAACAGGGCTTGATTCAGGTACAGCGTATTTTTTTAACGTAGTTGTTAAAACCCCATTTGGAGTTGAGCTTGCCTACCAATCTAGTGAGTCTATTTCAACGTTCTAGCTAGCGGTAGTTCTAGCTGGTGCTGGGGCTTTATTTGCTCATTATCAGAAAGTTTAAAACCGATTCCAAGAAGCCTTACAGCTATTTTGTGACGCTCATGGCCCATAATTAAAAGGGTTTTGAAAAGTTCTTCAAGTTCACCTTCGATTTCAAAGCTTTCAGAAAAGGGATAAAAAAAACTATCCTCTTTACATTTTTCAACCGTGACTGATTTAAAGTCACAGAACTTTACTTTGACATAGGCCTTACAAATTGGAGGAGGAGCTTTAGCTTTTTCGTGCCATTTACTAAAGCGGAGACTCATCTCTTTAAATAGTCTCGGTAGTTGCTCGAGGCACTGCTCAAGATTTTCGAGATCATATTCGTACGTCTCCTCAATACTGAAAGACTTTCTTGCCCTATGGGAGATTACTTCTCGGTTATCAATTCCCTTGGCATAATCAATCAGGTTTGGACCTAGCTTCCCAAAATTATCCAAAATTAATAGGGGATCTTTTTTTAGAACATCACCACAAGTTGTAATGCCAAAACCTTTGAGCTTTTCTCCAGTGACCTTTCCAACTCCAAAAATCTTTGTAACTGGAAGATCAACCACGAAGTCTTTTACTGCATTGGGAGTAATGACAAAAATACCATTTGGTTTTCTCCAGTCGGATGCGACCTTTGCTAAAAACTTATTAGGGGCAACGCCTGCTGAAGCAGTGAGCTGAGTTCGCTCAAAGATTTTGTGCTGAATCTCTTTTGCGATAAGGGTTGCACTTCCTTGGCATCGTTCACAATCAGTGACATCCAAAAAAGCTTCATCGAGAGATAGAGGCTCTACCATGTCAGTATATTCGTGAAAGATTTTTCGAATTTGTATGGATGCATCTTTATACTTATGCATATTTCCATTGACGACTATAAGGTGTGGGCATTTTTTTAAGGCCATTGAAGTTGGCATTGCTGAACTAACACCATATTTTCTTGCTTCGTAGTTGGCAGTACAAAGTACTGAGCGCCTAGATGTGCCACCAATTGCTATGGGCACATTCCTAAGCTTTGGATCGTCTCGCATCTCTACGGCAGCGTAAAAGCAATCCATATCGATGTGGATTATCTTTCGTTGTTTCATGTTAATAGTAGCGTACGAGCCCGGTCAGTACTCCTGCTATTTGAAAATCTCCCTCTGTTATAATTATTGGAGAGTGCTTTTCATTAGCAGGCCTGAGTTCAATGTGATCAGATCTTTGATAATAGTGTTTGAGTGTGGCCTCTCCATTAACAACGCAAACTGCAATTTGTCCCTGGCGAGCAGTGCTTGCTGTTTTACAAACAACAATATCATTTTCAAGTACTCCTGCATCGATCATGGAGTCACCACATATAGTGAGGGCAAAGTGTCTGTTACCTCCAATTATCATATGCTTTGGAACATCAATCGTTTCTGCGGGATTTTCAATTGCTTCAATGGGATTTCCTGCTGCGATGAGACCCAGTAAGGGGATCTCCTCAGTGGCAGATGATTTGTTATTTGATGACTCATCTTCTGTGACAACCTTGAGGCCTCGACGAGCATTCCAGTCCATCTTAAGATATCCTGCATCGACGAGGTATTTAAGGTAGCGTTGAACTGACCCAAAAGACTTAAGGCCAAAGTGCTCTTTAATCTCTTTTTGAGTGGGCGCCAGACCATTGGCATCATCGTAGTTGTTGATAAAGTCGTAAACAGCTTTTTGTTTCTTTGTTATTCCCATACGCTTACCCTAGCGTAAGTAATGCGTAAGTCAATTCCTTTTTGCGTACCTTTTACGTAAATTTAATAGTGTATCTAATAAAACCCTTACATAGAGGGCGTGGTGGTGTGTAAGTAAAAGTTAGTTGATATTAGGAAAGGTTGTACGATATCCTAGTTTTTCTAATATCACACTTGGGAGGAATCAATGAATAAGATTATTATCGCTTTTACTCTTCTTGCTTCATTTGCTGCATCAGCAAATACTGTTGAACTTAATTTCACTAGCGGCACTAAGTTAGGACCAGTTGAGTTTGTTGTAGATCAAGACTACCTTCAGGTTGCGGCAGTAGAATTAACTGAGCTTCGTGAAAATGCCTATGTGTTAGGTGATCTTGATCAGGCAGATGACTATATTAATAAGATTTCAAAAGTCACAGGAAGCCTTATTGCTCTTGGAAAAGAGATTTGGCCTCTAATTGTAGCTGGGCGCCCCGTTATCAATACAGACTTTAAAGATTCAATCAGCGTTATCCCTAATCTTGATGGAACAGGAAAGCCTTTTGAAGAACTAAATCACTGGTCAGCTCCAGAGTCGAGATCGTTTCTAATTGAGTACAAAAACCTTTATGGTATGGTTGTTGTAAGCTTCGAATTCTCTGTGAATGCACAGCATAGTGGATCATATAAAGGTAAGGGGCAGTATCTAACAGGTGTTACAATTGTTCCTAATGACATCTATGTGGCCTGGGGCTTTAGTCTTGATGCTTCATCAAAAATGATTAATATCACCAATAGAGGTTCAAAAGAAGATCCGATTGCTGCTGTAACTCTTGAAGTAGATTACAAAGTGGATACTATTATTGAGATGACTCACGCTAAAAGTCAATTTCATATAGTTGGAAATGGCGATTTTATTCAGCTTAACTAATTTGAAATAGCATTTAGTATATATGGGCCACTCACTGAGTGGCCTTTTTTTGTGTACTCTATGACTCTATCAATAGTATCAACTGTATTTATCTTGCTGAAAGCACGATCCTATTTGTCATATAAACGGTAACGGGGAGATCTCTACATGGCACTTGAATTATTAGAAATTGGAAAATTGGCGCCGGCATTCACAATGCTTAATCAAAATGGGGACAAAATTTCTCTCAAGGATTTTAGGGGAAAAAAGACAGTTGTTCTCTACTTCTATCCCAAAGCAATGACTCCAGGTTGTACAGTACAGGCATGTGGCATTAGAGATCGAAAAAATGAATTTCAAAGACTTGATACTGTCGTTTTAGGTGTGAGTATCGATGAGTATGAGCGACTTAAGCGTTTTGAAGGAAAGCAAGAACTCAACTTTGACCTCCTCGCAGATCCTGAGCACAAAACTGCTGACAAGTATAAAGTCTGGGGTCTTAAAAAGTTCATGGGCAAGGAATATATGGGGCTGAACCGTGTAACGTATATTATTGGGAAAGATGGAAAAATCGCTCAAATAATGCCAAAGGTTAAAACTAAATCCCATAATGACGATATTTTAGAATTATTGAAAGAACTACAATAATTTATTGCACCTAGACTTGACGGTATTTGAAAAACCTCTAAAGTACTTTCTTTGTGAGTTTTTTACCCTAGGTTGTATATGCATGAACAGTTAGGGCTTGGCTTTGGAGAAGGGGATTTGCTCCCCTTTAAAAAGAGTTCAAGGCGTAAGATACAAAGAGCAAAGTTTTCAAAAGATAGACGAGCATTTGATCACTATAATTTAACTCAAGTCATTGAGGGGAAATCAAATCGTGATGCCATAATGTCACTCGATAGATTTCTTTATTCAAATGACTTTCCATATCCGGCATTTTACCTTCATGGTAAAAGTGGAGTTGGGAAAAGCCTCATGGCAATGGCCACTATTGGGGAGTTTCTTCAATCTAGTCCCCAGACAATATGCAAGCTATTTTCGGGAAGTGATTTTATTGCAGAACGAGAGGCCGCAATTGAGGTCAACCGAAAGTCATCTTTTTTGCAGGAATCTTCAGACGCAGACCTTCTTGTAATCGATGGCCTTCATCAGCTTCTTCTCTCTCGTGATATTATTCAAGATTTTATACATATTATTTCTCAAGCGGAGCTTCGAGGAACAAAAGTGATAGTTATTTCTTCTCTTTCCCTTCCAAGCATAAAGCGCCACTCAACTGATCTTGAAAAGGCCCTCATCACATTTTTTCCTGCAAAGATAGACAATATGGATACGGAGTTGTCTGAGAAGCTATTTCGAAGCAAGGTTTCTGAATTAAACATTTCTCTTGGTTCAGATGTTTGGAGTTCTCTTTCATTTCGAACTATAAATAATGGATATGATGTTGATCGCCTAATTCGTGAAATTTTTCGTATCAAACTACTTGAGGCCGTGGACTCTCTAGACACTGAATCTCTTATTAAGCACGGCCTACTTAAAGAGAGTAATCATATTGACCTCGAGCTCGACTCTTTTGTCGCAGAGCTAAAGAAAGGGGTTGGTATCGATCCTAGTGAGATATTATCTATCTCTCGAAAGGCCAATATTGCCCTCGACAGACATCTTTCTATGCACTATCTAAATAAAGGTAAGGGGATATCTCTAAGTCGAATAGCTCGCTATTTTAATCGAGATCATACAGTTGTAATTTACGCTGTAAAAAAGATCGAAAGTGAATTGCGATCTCCTTCAAGTGATAAGTTCTTTGAAAGACTTATTGCTTATCAAAGGTTCATTTCACCTGAGTAAGCTTCAGCACTTGGCCCTAGAACCTACCCGATTGTCTTTATTTTTTATACACTGTCACAATTAAAGGACTAAATGGTCTATTCCTCTTGTTAACTCATTGAAATTATTTGGCGCTACAGTTTATCCCGTATTTGGGCCATAGTTCGTAATAAATCTAAGGCCAAACTTATCATATCCTTCAAAAAAAAAGGTATCACGAATCACTTGTAATGTGACGGCCGATGTTGTGTTTTATGGAAGACGAGCAAAGGTTATTAAAGAAAGTGTTGAAAAAAGCCGATTCACAGATATACC
>JAGLCH010000171.1 GCA_023146355.1 Bacteriovoracaceae bacterium
AAAAATGGGGTGGCTGATGGGACTTGAACCCACGACAACCAGAATCACAATCTGGCGCTCTACCAACTGAACTACAACCACCTCAACTCGTTTTGTACACAATTTATAAGGCCAAATGATAGATTCGTCAACGATCTCGGTAAAAATAACATAAAGAATTTTGTATATTTATAATATATCGTGTGAAGAGTAGGGAAAATACTAAAATAAAAGGTTTTTATTTCATTGTTTTGTGTTTAAAATTCTATATATAGTTGAAATTACATTATAACGATAACATGGAAGGTATCGAGTGAAGACAGCAAGTTTTTGTACACTTATAATTGGTCTAACCCTCTCAGCAGGGGCACTAGCAAGTGGCGTGGGCTACTCCACATTTCCACTGGCAAAAAATAAAAAGATGATCTCAACTGAGATGACGGGTGATCTCTCTAATGATGGTGGCATGGGATTACAGGCCCGTTTCATAACTCGCCCTAGTTCTTTGATGGGTATTATTGATGCCGGTATCGGTATCTCAGGTGGAGAGAGAGATTTCAGCCTCTTTGCAGGATATGATCACGAGTTATATCCTGACTATAAAAATCAACCAAGATTTTCTGTTAAGGGAATGGCCGAGCGAGTAACTGAGTACGGGGATTCTAAAAACAAGATTACTTTTTCTCCAAATGTTACTAAGGGCTTTAGCTTCTGGGGTTATGAAGGATATCCCTATATAGGGATGCCAATGGGCCTAGCACTTAATACTAGCAAGGGAACATATGAAAATGTAGCAGAACTGGCGATGGGGCTGAGTGGAAAATTTCCTGTGAGAGGTTACACCCATCTAACAGCTAATATTGAGGCAAGTGTAAATGTACTTAATAGCTACAGTGGCGTTAGCGTAGGAATCTCATACCCAATCAATTAGAATAAAGATAACTGTAAATATGCTCTAAAGGCCCTTGTCATAAAGATAAGGGCCTTTGTTATTTTATGACCAATTACATATTTCCTACTAACTATAACCCCAACCCTAAACTGGAGATAACATGCAACTATTAGAACGGATTTTTAAACTCCGAGAGAATGGAACTAGCGTTAAGATCGAGCTTATCGCAGGTCTCACTACTTTTATGACTATGGCGTATATCTTAATCGTCTCACCAAATATTCTTTCTGCGACAGGAATGGATAAAGGTGCACTGATCACGGCAACGGCGCTCTCGGCAGCTTTTGCAACTTTTCTCATGGCCTTCTTGGCAAATCTTCCTTTTGCACTTGCGCCAGGAATGGGAATTAACGCTTTCTTCGCCTATGGAATTTGTCTTGGGATGGGATATAGCTGGCAGGTTGCTCTGACCGCAGTCCTGGTTGAAGGTATTATCTTTATCGCCCTAACTGCATTGAATGTCCGAGAAGCACTCATTGATGCGATTCCCGACAGTATGAAGAAGGCGATTACCGTAGGTATCGGTTTATTTATTACCCTCATTGGCCTCGTTAGCACGGGTATTGTTAAAACAGGTATGTCACACGTTGGAGAAGGGAAACTCTCTGGGATCGTGGTAACTCTTGGTGATCTAAAAGCACCAGGGCCGATTATTGCTCTTGTTGGCCTTGTTGTGATGGGCGCACTCATGCAAAAGAAAGTTAAAGGTGCCGTGCTCTTTGGGATCTTAGCATCAACGGTCCTTGGAATTCCATTCGGTGTAACTGATATTTCTGGTGGAATTTTTGGAATGCCGGCATCAATTGCACCGATCATGTTTAAGTTTGATTTCACTAAGCTTTTATCAATTGATATGGCGATCATTCTTTTTACTCTTCTGTTCGTAGATATGTTCGACACAATTGGAACTCTTGTCGGCGTTACAATGAAAGCAGGAATGATGACAAAGGATGGAAAAGTTCCAAGGGCCAAACAAGCGCTCTTTGCTGATGCCGTGGGAACAACTGCTGGAGCGTTTCTTGGTACAAGTACAGTCACTTCTTATATTGAGAGTGCCACCGGGGTTCAGGCCGGTGGGCGAACTGGTCTCACTTCCTTTACAGTTGGTGTGCTCTTCTTAGTGGCACTTATTTTTACACCACTATTTTTAATTATTCCTGCATCAGCAACAGGTCCTGCTCTTATTATGGTTGGTCTTTTTATGCTCAGTCCTATTAAAGATATCGACCTGGACGATTATACTGAGGCACTTCCTGCATTTATCACTATGGTTTTAATGCCACTTACCTATAGCATTGCCAATGGTATTGCTCTGGGAATGCTCACTTACCTCGCTCTAAAAATTCTAACAGGAAAATACAAGGAGCCGTCAATCCTTTCATACCTATTAGGACTGCTATTTATCATTAAGTTCGCTATCTAATTAAGAAGTAAAAGAAGAAATATTAAAGGCCCTCAATTTGGAGGGCCTTTATCGTTTTTAATGCTAATTTTTAGTGCCTCGGAGAGAATCAAGGATTAAGATAAGGGGGTAAAGAAATATTATAGAAAAAGTACATACTTGCGGGGACAAAAATGGATAATCAGTTACTTAAAATTCCTACGATTTTAAAGGCCAACTTTATTGATTCCGAGTGGAAGATCTACTTCTATCAAGAATATGGGCCACTGATTTTAAATGAGGATAAAACGGTTTGCGAACTAGTTCAAAAAGAGTTCTCTCCCTTATTTCGAGAATCGTTTAATAATTTCCGCTATCAGGTTACTTTGGGTTCCGTCGCATTTTTAGCCGGTGTTAATTTTCAAACAAAAGAAATTCGTCTTGGATCAATTAAGCTATCAAGAGAGCTCTTCTTATTGTCAGAGTTAAAGGGGGAGAAGTTTGATAGTAATGCTTTAAGTCGCTTCTCTGAACATCTCGATTTTATCTCATCGCATGACACGGCGAAGTTTCCATCTGACATTCAGAGGATCACGTCACAGTTTGGACTTACAGATTTCTTTAAAGAAGGAGGAGACCCTAAACTGAACAAAAATATAGAATTAGTTAAAGATGATTTGCTAAAACAAGTTCGAAAATATCGCACTTCCCTTTTTGAAAAAATCACAGATTGGGGGCTAAATCTAACCGCGAGCTATGCTCTCCTCAGAATTCATCTTCTGAAATTTTTGGCAATATTGCCGTCTCTTGATTTTGATGAAGAGGGAACTGAGGTTAAGCGTATACTCATTGAGTCCCTTCGAAGAGTGAGCATAGATTCTGCTATTGCTCGGAAAAAGAAAAAGAAGGGTGAAAATGGGCCGATCCCATATTGGCTCGAACTAAGCTGTAGGGCAAAGGCCTGGACTCTCTCTTATATTCCTCCTCGTTTTCTTGCTAAGGTTATTCGCTTTTCAGTCCGTTTTATGGCAAAGAGATTTATTGCTGGGGAGAGTATTGAGAAGGCTTCAGTATCACTCTCTAAGGTTTATAATAGTAAAAGAGATGCTACCTTGGACCAACTTGGAGAATTAGTCGTTTCAGAAAAAGAGGCCGATCACTATCGTGATGAAGTTATAAAACTTATTCGCGGGCTCTCTCTTCATATAAAAAAAGGAGAGAAAAATAGTGCGGGCCTTAACAGAGCAAATGTATCAATTAAGGTCTCGGCGCTTTGTAGTGACTTTAATCCTATAGACTTTGAATACAGCTATGGCCTAGTGGGTCCTCGACTCCGAGATATCCTTCTTGTAGCTAAAGAAGAAGATGTTCATATTAATGTAGATGCCGAACATATCCACTATCGTGATCTCGTATTGAAAGTGTATGGGCGTGTACTTTTGGAAACTCCTGAATTAAAGGACTTTGAGAAAACGGGAATAGTGGTTCAGGCCTACCTCCGAGATGGTTATCAGCACTTTGTCGAAATTCTAGAACTTTCAAAAAAGCGAAAAATTTTAATGCCTATTCGCTTGGTTAAGGGCGCCTATTGGGACGCAGAAACAATAGAAGGACAGGCCCATAGTTTTCCAGCTCCACAATTTCTAAATAAAGAAGAGACCGATATCCTTTTCCGCCAGATCATTGTGGAAATATTAAAAGAAGGGCAACACGTTCAACTTGTTATCGCCTCTCACAATTATTATGACCACAGCTTTGCGGTAGCCTATCGGAATCTATATTGTCCTGAGGCCCCAGTTATTGAGCATCAATGTCTCGATATGACCTATGAAGCACTTTCTACTGCCATGGCCAATATGGGCTGGGCCGTACGAAACTACGTTCCAGTAGGAAGTCTACTCGTTGGAATGGGATACTTAGTTCGACGAATTATGGAAAACTCCTCACAGGTTGGAATCCTTACTATCATGCGGTCCCATCAAAGTGATCTAAAAGTATTATCCCCAGAGGAAGTTCACCAGAAGCGTTTAAATGATGGCGAACTTGCACTAGATTTTACAACAACTCCTCTTGGGTCTGGATTTTTAAGCAATACTCCTGTGCAGCTTTACCGTAAAAGTGAAAGAGATGCTGTACTCCATGATATCGAAAATTATAAAAATAATGAATTAGGCCGGCACTATGAAAATGATCTTTCGTTAAATGGAGAGTCCCGTGATGTGCATTCCTCATCAGATCCATCCATTTTGGTTGGGTCACTTAAAATGGCCAATGCTGATGACGCAAAGGCCGGAATCGAAGCAGCTTATATTGACTATACCGAAGGTCCATGGGCGAAATCAACTCCGTTAGAACGGGCATCTGTCATGCTTGAAGCTGCGAGTATCATGCTTGCCCAGAGAAATCGTCTCTCTGCAATTATTATGTATGAGGCCGGAAAAACAGTCGCTGAGGCACTAGCAGATGTTGATGAGGCAATAGACTTCTTATCATTTTATGCTAGGGATGAAGTTACAATAAACTTAAACCATAAAAATATTGGTTCAAAAGGGGTTATCGCTTCAATTACCCCTTGGAACTTTCCGATCGCCATCCCTTGCGGAATGGTATGTGCCCCCTTAGTTGCTGGAAACTCAGTAGTGCTAAAATCAGCGGGGCCCACTCCAATCATTGCTCAGGCCTTAGTCGATATTTTTCATAATGCGGGGGTTCCAAAAAAATCACTCCTTCATTTACCTGGGCCAGGTGCAGTTATAGGGGAGATTATGGTGACTCATCCTAAAGTTGCAGGAGTTGTCTTTACTGGATCCAAAGAAGTTGGAATGGAAATTGCCCATAAGTCCCAGAGAAGACTTGTGAAAAATGAGATCTATGGACTTGAATTTCCCGTCAGTGCTATTACTGAAATGGGAGGAAAGAATGCAATTATAGTCACTGCAAGTGCCGAACTTGATGAGACCGTTGCAGGGATGGTTTACTCCGCATTTGGGCATGCAGGACAAAAGTGTTCTGCCTGCTCTAGGGTTCTTGTTGATAATAGAATCAAAGATCATTTGATAGACCGATTCAAGGAAGCAACTGCAGACATTCAAGTTGGAAGCGCCATCGATCTTTCTACCTTTATCAATCCTGTTATTACTAAAAAAGAAAAAGATAGATTGAAGCGGTCTGTGGAGCTAGCTACTCAAGAGTGTGAGCAGTTTGGTGGCAGAGTTATTATTGATCGTAGCAAGGAAGACACTCCAGGCCATAGTATGGGGCCGGCAGTCTTTGAGCTTCCGATTTCGAGAGCAAGAAGTATTGATAGCTTTGCAAGTCGTGAGCTATTTGGGCCTGTTGTTCATATTATTGGATTTGATAAACTCGATGAGGCGCTGGAACTATTTAATGGAACGGAATTTGCTCTAACAGGTGGAGTTTTTAGTCAGTCTCAGGATGATATTGACTACCTCACTTCTAAAATGGAAGTAGGTAACGTCTATGTTAATAGACCAAATACTGGTGCAAGAGTTGGAATTGAGCCCTTTGGTGGATTTAAGCTTTCTGGGACAGGGCCTAAGGCCGGAGGGCATGAGTACGTAAAGTCTTTTCATATCGAAAGTATACAAAAAAATAATTTTACAGCTTGTGATGACCAAAGAGGATCAGACTACAAGTTTCGTTGTTCAACTCCTTGCTCTCTTACTCATGCTGAGAGAAGTAAAAGGATTGTGTCTGCAATTGAACAGATAATAGAGCGCTTTGAGTGGATCTTTCAAGGGGTCTATGGAGAGGAAAAACGTGTTCTTCAAGATCTATCTAAATGGTTTGGCAATGAGTATGTCGATATGAGAGTTAATGGACTTAATAATCATATCATTCCTGGTCAGCAGTCCTTTAATGATTTCACATTAAATTGTGAGTGTAGTGTTCTTCTCGCCTATAATAGTACTCCTCATATTAAGAGTATTGTTCAATTCCTCTGCGCTCTGGCAAGTGGATCAGGGGTTACAATTTTAGCTAGAAATGAAGAGTCATATCGGATTTGGACTAAGATAGTAGAAGTGTTTTATGGTGCGGGTATATCTAAGGCAAACCTCGATCTAAACTTCTGCACCTATGACATACTTGTTTCAGCAATAAAGGGACAGTACATCAGTTTTGTTATTGTAGATGGTGATAAGAGCAGAATCGGTGAGATTATAGAAATACTGTATGATGGAACGTGCGAAGAGAAGAGAATGAAGACCGTATTAACTCCGTTTAATACTTTGTCTGAAATGGACTTCCACTCAAATGCTGTTCGCTACTTGTGGACTAGGGCCTTTGCCGTAAATACAATGCGCCATGGAGCACCTCTTGAGGTGGAGCAATGAAAATTGCAATAATTGGGTGCGGAAATATGGCCTACGCATTAGTTGCTCCAATGAAAGGAATGGCAAAGTTTTACACATATTCCCCTAGTGGAATTCGTGCAAGTGTTTTGGCCGATGAAGTTAATGGTACTCAGTTTGAAGAACTTGCTAAAATACCTGCAGCAGATATCTATATGATTGGGTGCAAGCCTCAACAGTTTGAAGAACTAGCAAAAAATATCAGAGGATTAATTCCCAACAGCGCAACTGTAATATCAATCATGGCCGGAATTACAGTTGCTAAAATACAAAAAAAACTAAATATCGAAGCTGTCATTCGTACCATGCCCAATACTCCCGCAATCGTTGGTAGGGGAGTAGTTGCTCTTCATTCATCTTGCGCTGTTAGTCCTACTATTGTTGAAAAAATCACAAAACTTTTTGAATCTGGATCACAGGTCTTTAGCTTTGATGACGAGTCCATGATCGATGTGATAACTCCGTTTTCTGGGTCAGGGCCTGCATATCTATTTGAGCTTGGAAGAATATTCTCTGAGCAAATGGTTCAAATGGGTGTCTCTTCAGAGATAGCACAAAAGATGATTGCGCAAACTTTTGCTGGATCTGCACAGATGATGGTTTCTTCAGAGAAATCTTTTGAGGAGCTACGTACAGATGTTACTTCAAAAAATGGAGTTACTTATGAGGCATTAAAAGTTTTTCAAGATTCTGGACTTCCATCCATTGCTAAGTCTGCAATCGATGCCGCGTATTCTAGGGCAAAAGAGTTGTCTCTTTAGTATAGTAGTTCTCAATTTCATTTTTTAGAATAATTTCTAGTCCATCTAAATCAATCGACAGCTTTTCACTAATCCAAATTTTTAAATCAACTGGGATATGAGAAATAAATATTTTTTCATTACCTTGAAAAGGGATTTTGAGGGCAATTGCATGAAGGGCATGGCGTGGAAGCTCCATTAGTTGGTGATCATCACCAGTTGCAATTACATCTTTAAAGCGCTGGAACATTTTAAAGCTTCCTAGGTATAACTTATCTCCGACTAAAGGAAGTCCATGAACCATTGCGTGTACACGTATTTGATGTTGTCTTCCTGTTACAGGAAAGGCAAGACCAATAGCATAGCCATTTTCAGTATAAAGGACCTTGAACCTTGTTGTGGCATGCTTCCCCTCATGGGAGTCCTCAGAATAGTTATCTATATAAACTCGCTTCAATCCTGATTCAGAAGCTCCTAACCGTTCCGTTGCCGTAAAATGATCTCCATGGAAAGTTTCCTCATCAATCTTAGCAATAAAGAAATAGCACTTTCTCACTTCATCATTTTCAAAACACTCAGTCATAATTTTCGTGAAGTTAGGATTGAGCCCTAGCATCAAAATACCACTTGTTTCTCTATCTAGACGATGAATAGAGTGTATCGTTTTGTGGTAAATAGATTCAAAATACACCGTTGCGCAATTAAATAAATGCTTCCCACTGGGATGGGTGGACATGAAAGGTGGTTTGGAAATAACAATGAGATCATCGTCTTGAAAAACTATCTCCGGCTCCGCTTGTAGGTCAATCAATTGACCATTCCACCATTCATCCTCGTGTATCGTTTTATGAGTAACAAGCGTAACAATTTCTTTGTAGTGTAGCCGAGTGCACGGACGGTGGACTCCAGGTCTTCCTTGGATTGATATCTCACCATTTTTGATTTTCTTTTTTACTGCCTGTCGAGAGAAGCTTTCGAGGTAAATCTGTAAGTATTGATCAAGGCGCATATTATGATGCTCCTCATCCACCAAGTACTTGGCAGTATATTTCTCTCTATCAAACTTTTTAGTCAGTACTACCATTCAGACTCAATCGTTAGCTTTTAGTAAGTGCTTCAGGGCCGCAATCGCCCCATTGAGTGAATAATCGTATCTCGTGTTGAGATTGTCTAGAACTGTCTTGATTATTTTTCTATTTTCATTAGAAAGAGGCGTTTTTATATCTTTTTTAGATTGCCCATTATGACAATTAATTTCTGCCTCGTAGTACATCATGTTTGTTGTTATTGCGGTAATAAGTTTATTTTGCTCTCCCTTGAAGGACTCTTTGAGTTTTCCAACGAGGTCGGGAAATACATCGGTGTAGATGATTGTGGAGTCTGGATTATCGAGAAAATGAGCTCCAAGTTTTGATATGAGTTGGGATCTAAAGTTATCGCCACCTTCATTCAGGGTGATATTCTTTTCAAACTCATCAACAAAATACGAGTCACCTTCCTCGTATTTGCCAGTGATCTCATTTTTGACTTTCTCTTTTTTTATTAAAGCATTGATGTTTTGAATATATCTTCTGATGTATTCTTCATAGGATCTGTTGTCGACCAGACCTAGGCAGTCTCTTAGCTCCCGATCAAATTTTGTTATACCATAACCTTCTAGCAGATAAATGAACCTTTCTGGGTTATGAAAATCACCTTGTGCTGGCATATTTAGGAAGTCGTACTCCACTTTTCGGGTAATGAATTTCTTTAAATGATCAAGTACATCAATATAGGTTACATTTTTAGTTTGTGCGGTAAGTTTGTAGATGAGCTTTTTGGTGTCTCTAGGAGATAGTCCAAACCGTCCTTCATATCCAGGATCTCGTTCAAATTCTGATTTTATATCTTCTGTTGCCTGCTCAAGAATTTGCTTTGATTCAATATCTAAACGCTCTGGAGTCTTGCCTGTGGCGTAAAGAATTGCTTTTTCAAGAGGGTTGATACCAGTGATAATATTTTTTATTTTAGTATCTGTACAATTTTTCCCCTGCGGACTTCTTAGTCTTGTCATTACTGAAAACATACACAAAAGATCCAGTGAGTGTGGTTCAAAATGGGACTTATAGTGTAGTCCATCAATTTGCTCTTGGTAGATTTTCTTCTCTTCCAGATAACTTAAAAGATAGGGGACTGTTAGGAAATTGAATCGCCCTTTAAATGATTTAAAATCAGGATGTTGTTTGAAGGCATCAAGATGTACTTCATTTGAGGTACCAACAAAAAATACGTCAAGTGATGTTAATATGCCTCCAAGGTTGACTCGAGATGTCTCCATGGAAGTAAGTAGGTATTTAAAAGCATCAATTGGACGCTTTAAAAGATCAGAATATTCAAGTATTCCGCGATTGGCCAAAATTACTTCACCTTGAATTGAGAATAGATTCAAACTTTGGAGGCTCGCAGGAAGGCTTGCTAGTCTCTTATCCATGGTTATTTGCTGAAGCTTTGCATCGACATGCATTTGTGGTTCGATAGTAACCGCACCGGTGGAGTAACGACGACTAACAACCCAGCGCTCTACGCGAATATGTTTAAGTACTTCTTCATGATCACCTTTGTAGCTTTTCAGTAGGGCGTCGTAGATCATTCGGTTTCGCTTTGATAGATCGCCCTGATAAATATAGGATTTTTTAATCTTCTCAAAGTGTTCAGGCCTCTTTTTACTCAGTTCTTTTTTTAGGATTTCTTGGCGATACTTTTTAGGGATGAGGAGTAGTGGGTGATCTTTTAAGTCACTATTAATAATTGCGCTCACTTCATTTTCTTCAAGATAGGCATAGGTTTTGAGCTTTTTTGTTTTTGTATCCTCATCTGCGGATAGTCCGAGTTTACCTTTTGCAAAAGAATCCACGGGGAATACCCAGCTAAATGTATAGAGAGCTCCCTCCTCCTTCTTCGAGTACTCTTCAGCACCTTTCATTATTTTGCGAAGGATACTGGATTTTGAGGATCCATTAGGGCCTACAAGGAGAATGAATTTGCTATTAAACCCCTCTTCTTGAAAGTTGAGAAGATTGTTGTAAATTGCCTGAAAAATTCTTGATTGCCCATATACTGGTGGTGCATCAGGATGATTCATTGTGATTAAATTAAATTGATCATCCTTGGTCTTTCCAAAGTGATTCATCATATCAGCAAGGTAAATACTAGTTGATCTAGACTCCCTTACAGGTGATTTCATAAACTCATCATTGTATTCTTCAAAGGAGAGGACCTCTCTATTCATCTCATTTTCTTTTTTTGCGCTTTCGATCCATTTCATGATTTATCCTTTAAAGTATGTGAACCTTATCATTATACAATTTTTTTTGAGTTTGTTCTAAGGTGGTAATTATGTGTATAATTATGACCTCTTTGGCACTATGTTTTGATCAATTTAGTCAGATTTTATAGGGAGTTTAGATTGAATCGAAAGAGCTTTTTCGTAGCAGTTTTGCTCAGTCTCACTCTTTTATGCGGATGTGCGAGCTACTACTATTTATTTCATCAACAAAAAAATTCTCGCACTCTTGCTAAAGAACTCAATTATCGTATTCTTACAAAATCATTGCTGAAATATAAAAAAATATGGAATGAAGCTCCTGCTGATTTTTCTTGTGGTGAGTGGAAAAAACTTGTAGATGTTGATTTAAATTTTTTCAGAAATAATCCCGACTATTTTGAATGCTTTCTTGCTAAGGGGAGAGTCTTAGTTCGTTTCAACGGAAAAAAATATTATGTTTACGCTGTAAAGAAACAAAATGGATTGCATTATCGAATTGTAACGAAGGCCACATCTGAGAACTCTCTTACCCCATCTTATGGGGTGGAGGTTGAGCTAAGAGTTGCAGGGAGGAAAAAAGACTCGCTGCGGGTAATCTTTGAGGATACTTTTCATGAAACTTATCTTCCTCAAAGAAAATATGGTATTGGCCCATTTGTTACTAGTGGGGATCTGAACTGGGACAATTTTGGTCAGTCGATCCTAATTGATAAATACCAGGTTACCTATCGTGATATTGTTGAGTGGAAGTATAATTCAACTGACCGCAAGCAGACTAATTCAATTGATATCCCAAAGAGTAAAAAGCAATGGGCCAAGCCCGCAATAGGACTAAGCACACTCCAAATGAATCAATACTGTCAGTTTAGAGGAAAGGAGTTACTTCAGTCACATATTTATGATGCCGCTACATTTCATCCTGTGGATTTAGATAATGATAGGCCTTTAAAAGTAGTGCGAGGACCATACTCTTGGACTTTTAGACGGAAGAATATTTTTGAACATATAGATCAATTCAACTTGAAACTTTGCACTAGATTTTTTGTAGCAGACTGTCGCGGTAATGCGCCCTATGAACTATATGATACCCATTCCTCGTCTTGGATAGGAATGTATCAGATTCAAGGTGGGAACATGGAAGCAGTTAGAAATGTTCTCGACAAAAAAAACAACCTGATTTTATCTAGCTTTTATTTTGACTATAAATCCCCTTGGCATGAGCTGGGACTTCGCGGCAAGTGGAATGGGGAGGGAATTGGTTACAACTCTTTTGATTGGAGTATTGGTAAAAAATCATATCCTCCACTTGGAGAATTTCCAAATTTCAAAGTAGGATTTCGCTGTATGAGGTATCTCGATGTACCGTAACTTTTCAGTTTTGATTATTCTAACTTTTCTTTTTCTCTCTTGCTCTAAGGAAAAACAATTTAACCTTTTCAAAGCAGAGTTGTTTAATACTCTTATAACATCATCACAGTTGCAACTTGTTGAGCCAGAGCGCGCTGATTCAAATGTTGTTATTGTGAGACCTCCGCTGACATGGGTGCCTCTTTTCAAAGTCACAGTTGAGGAAAAGCGAGGTAGAGGAGAGCTTTGCTTTTTTTACAGAACTCCACATCGTAAAGTGAAAGGAATATTAAAACTTGTTGAGGTTGAATATGGACAACGTTGTCGCACTGTCCTTGACCCATTGGGGGAGATTTCAATTGCAAGCATTGAAGGCGTCTCAGATTTATTGTTATTTACTAAAAAGGGAACATTCTCTGGCGCAGAAATTACACTGACATTTATTCACAATGATATAAATAGGTCGCTATCTCTTCCAATGTATAATATGAGCAAAGCGATCCCATTAAAGCGCTTTTCAGGGAGCGGTCGCTCGAGGCCTATCAACGGTATTTCAATTTCAAGTGACCTTCCACTTCTTGATAAAAATCTCCATAAAGGGGATTCACTTTTACTACAAAAAAATGGCGAAGCAATAAGTTGCCATCGAGTAAGTTCTGACTGTGAGACAGTAGATCCCAATATATGTAATCGATGTCGATATGGTTGGTTTCCGGGTGCAAGTGGAATTAGTTGTCCTCAGGGGGGAACCAAATATTGTCGGCCCAATCAATGCGGAGAGAGGGGAATGCCGGCCTGCCCAAGAGGAATAGAGCATAGACGTTATAAAATTGAGGATATATGTATTGCCGATTCTCCTGCAGCATTTTGTCGTGCCGGGCTACGTGTTATTTGTACTGCCAAGAAAGAGCTTATTTGTCTCTAGAGGGCGAGCATTGTTTCTAGCGCCTTCAATGACTTTTCTGTCACATCACTATCTACCTTAAGTACATTGATCGGTTTTCCTAACTTGATTGACTCTAGAACCTTTAATATATGTACAGGGTGAATCAGATTCATAGTGCGGCACAGGCGCTCTTCTTTTTGATTAATTGAGATAATTTCCTTATCTGGGTAGAGTCCCTTTAACCTATTTACTAAATTGCTCTCAGTTCCGATGGCAAATTTAGCTCCTGCAGGGGCCTTGTCTACTTGGTCGATAATGTATGATGTTGATCCTGCAAGATCAGCGGCCTGAGTAGACTCAAAGTAGCATTCGGGGTGAACGATAGTGATTGTTTCTGGCGATTTATCCTTAATCTCTTTCATCATTTCTGGATGAAAGTCCTGATGCACACAACAGTATCCTTGCCATAAAATAACGCGAGCATCCTCAATTTCTTTTGCAGTGATGCCACCATTAGGAAGGAGTGGGTCGTAAACAACCATCTCATCTAGGGGAACTCCTAGTTTGTAGCAAGTGTTTCGTCCAAGATGTTGGTCTGGAAAAAAGAGAAGTTTCTCACCTCTATTTAGTGCCCAGCTAATGATTTTTTCTGCATTGGAAGAGGTACAGATACTCCCGCCATTTTCTCCAACAAACGCCTTAAGGTCTGCAGTGCAGTTAATATAAGTGATGGGGGTTACTGTCGCTTTAGTAGCAGCTTGAATTTTTTCCCAGGCATCATCGACTTGATTTCTTGCTGCCATATCTGCCATGCTACAACCAGCATCTAAGTGAGGAAGGTAGACTGATTGGTTTTCGCTAGAGAGCATATCAGCTGTTTCTGCCATAAAGTGCACACCGCAAAAAATAATATGAGGCTTTTTTTCACTTGCTGCGATCTTTGCCAACTGAAGAGAGTCCCCCTTGTAATCAGCAAACTGAATGACATCATCTCTTTGGTAGTGGTGGCCCAGTATTACGACCTGATCTTTGAGCTCTTCTTTTAGTGCCCAGACTTGCTCTATAATACGATCCTTACTCATCTTTTCTTCCTTTGAAATCTTAGTTCTAACCTCTAAAATATTCCATACAGATAGGTCATTCGTCAATTGAGTTTACAGGGAAAAGTTTGTTTGACTTGCCGCAAACAAATAGTCTAAAATTTTGATGTAAGCACGGAAGTTTATTGAATTTTAGGAGATATTCCATGGAAATTATTACAGTGGCCAATAATAAGGGTGGGGTTGGTAAAACAATGCAGGCCTACCAATTAGCATGTCACTTAGCTAACAAAGGCAGCCGTGTCCTTGTTATAGATCTCGATTCCCAGGCAAATATGAGTAGTACTCTTGGTGTTCAAATACAAAGAACTCTGATTCCTGAATGGCTCATTGGTGACGTTGCACTTGAAGATGTCGTCGTTCCTGCGGAAGGAGTTCATGAGTGCATAAAAAATATTTCGCTTATTCCTGCAAGTAGGCAACTCGCAAATCTAGCAAAACTCTTTATCCTTTCTGAGGGTGAGATCAGAAAAGAGGCCGGTAGAAAAGAGAGACTTCTTAGAAAGAGACTTGAGGAAGCTAAAGATATGTTCGATTACGTTGTAATGGATACTCCACCAATGCTTGGTGATGAGCTCATTATGGCACTAGTTGCATCAGATAGAGTTCTTATTCCAACACAAGCTCAAGATTATTCAATTGATGGGCTTGAGGAATTAATGGATACCTTCGAAATTATCAAAGAAACTGAAAATCCTGGACTAGAGTTCACTATCATTCCTTCAATGGTAAATAATAGAAGGAAAATTGAGAGGCAAAGACTTGAAGAGCTTAAGATGTCTTTTAATTGTGCCCCTCCTATTGGAAACCGCGTTCAGATGCAAGAGTCTATCTCTTTGAGTAAACCAATGTTTAAGATGCCTTTGAAGTCTAAAGGACGTCAAGAGTACGATGCACTCTGGGAATTTTTGAACATTTAATTAGAGATTAGCTTTAAGGAGAATGGAGAAATGGCCAAGTCATTTGCACCACGTGTATCTAAAAAACAAAGAAAAACAATTGATATGACTGATAAGTTGAATAGGGATTTGCTCTCTATGTCTAATGATCAGCTACTGAAAGGTGCAACTCTTTCAGAGGTTAAGCTTAAGAACGTAAATGTTAAAGAGCAAGTTAGAACAAAGTTTAACGATGCATCTCTTAAAGAATTGGCGAAGAACATTCAAGAGAATGGACTAATTCAACCTATCGTTCTTCACAAAAATAAAGGTAAATACAATCTCATCTGTGGTGAACGACGCTTTAGGGCAATGTCACTTAATCAGATGGAATGTGCTCCGTGTTTTGTACTCGAAGGAAAAACAGAAAAAGAATTGATGGCAATTCAGTTTTCTGAAAACTCTTCTCGTGAAGAGTTACACTACATCGATAAGGCCGACGGAATTTACAACTACCAAAAAGCAACAAAAGCATCAGAGCGTAAGATTCAAGTAGCACTTGGGATTTCTAAGTCTGAAGTTCATAGAAGTTTGATGATTGCAAAACTTCCAGCAATTATTAAAGAAGCTGCAAAGCAGTTTGATATTGAAAAATATGTTCTCGTTGAGTTTGATGCCCTCGAAAATGGCGCCTTTAGAAAAAAAATCGAGAAGCAAATATTAGCTGGCGAAATTAAAAAGAGAGCAGAGCTTAAGCGTGCTGTTAAAAATGGTGGTGTTATTCAAACTGGAAAGCAAAAAAAATCTGCGGCCCTACCTACGGGAATGACGGCAAATGCACTTCTCAAGATGATGAACTCAAGAGTAGGCGATTTAGATGAGGATACTCAAAAGATTTTCAAGAAACTAGTAAAAGACACAAAACAAATGGCAGATTTACAGTAATACAGTCTAATTTCTAGAAATGGATTTTTAGAAGTTGGAAGGGGTGGCAGGATGCCGCCCCTTTATTTATTATGGATGTAAGGAGTAGTTATGATTTGGAAAAATACCATCACAGTAGAGCAACTCAACCAATCCTGCGTCAATAGTATGATAGACAATTTAGGGATTTTATTCACAGAGATTGGGTCCGATTCCATAACTGCTGAAATGGAAGTCTCTTCAAAAACAGCTCAACCATTTGGATATCTCCATGGAGGTGCAAACTGCGCTATTGCTGAAACTGTGGGAAGTGCTGCTTCAACTCTTCTTGTTGATTTATCTACTCATCTCGTCTTCGGACAGTCATTGAGTATTAATCATATAAAGGCAGTGCCCTCTGGAGTAGTTAAGGCCGTGGCCTCACCAATAAAAATTGGTGGTTCAACGCATATTTGGGAAATTAAGACTTTTGATGATCAGAAGGATTTAACTTCAATCTCCACTCTGGTCGTTGCAGTAAGGAAAAAAAAGTAGACTAGGTATAAGGACGCTTTAATAAAAGGTCTGCCCTACTTTCAACAAGTTCAACTTTTAAAATATCTGATAATATTGGAAATTTTTTAGTAATAAGCTCTTGAACCTTATTTACCTCATCTTTCGTTTCCTTCAATGTCAGAATTACTGGAACTGAACCAAGGCGTATATCCTTTTTTATTATCAAAACGGCACTGTGATAAAGCTCTCGTTTTACCATCGCGTTGTGCAGTACTTTTTCAACATCTTCCAGATCTACAAAGTGACCTTTGAGCTTGATTAGTTTATCTACTCGCCCTTTTATTTCAATTTTATTCTGGTGAATTTTTACTCGATCTTGAGTTAGATAAAATTCATCTTGGCAAAGCTGATCTGACCAGAGAGTTGTAAAGTCATAACCATCATAAGTGGTAATCGCAGTAAACATTTTTGAGGACTTAATAGCAAGGCGCCCCTCTATCTCTTTAACTTCGAATCCTGAGAGAAGCTCCATTGAGCCTTTACTGTACTTTGATGTGGCTATTTGGGAGCAAAACTCTGTCATTCCGTAAGTATGGTAGATTGGCCATCCTAGTTTAATTGCTTTAATTGCAAGTTCGCTTGGGAGAGAATCTCCTCCAATAAGAACTGCTCTTAAGTCTTTTGGAGAGCGATGGCCAAGGGTGACTAAATCAAAGAGTTGAGTGGGTACTAGAGATAGCAAAGTTGATTTTTTAGTTACTAACTCTTGGTAAAATGCAGATGGTGACCATTTTTTCGAGTAGTAATCAACTGGAGTCGATGACAAGTGTGCTCGTATTAAAATTGAAAGGCCACCAATATGGTAGGTTGTTAGTGGGCACATCCATCGATCAATTGCTGTCACATGTAGGAGCGCATTTACATCCTTTGCATTTTCGATAAGAGAAGCGAGAGACAGAGCATAAACTTTTTCCACGCTCCCAGTTCCAGAGCTTTTGATAAAAAGATGCTTCTTAAGCTTTAAGCTTTCTAGGTGTTTTTGTAATTCTACAGTAGGTAATAATATATTGTAGTAGTTTCCCTTTCCGGCTAGAAACTCTTCCATGAGAGCTCCTCTAGTTTTCTGACTAGTTCATTAACGAGTGATGGTATTAATGTAATCTTCTCCCCTCTTCTTTCGAACAGTTTAAGTTCATCTTCATACAGAGGAGGAGTTTCTATGCCGTGGTATTGATTCTCATTTCCATATTTCGAAAGAATAACTGCGCACAAAATTTTTCCTAATGG
>JAGLCH010000172.1 GCA_023146355.1 Bacteriovoracaceae bacterium
TTATGACGTTTCCAATATAGATAAGCTGCAACTGCAATCATTCCCGCAATGGAAAAAGTATCGATCATTCCATCACCAAAGAAATTAATTTTCATAGTTATCTTGAACGATAGCAAAATCGCTAACAAGACCCCCATAATGGCCTCTCCTGCAATCAGTCCAGAACTAAGGAGAATACCCTGGTCTGAAGATTCAAGTGCATTCTCGCCCTGTTTACGGTCTAATATAAAGCGGATTACTCCTCCGATAAACATTGGGATTGCCAAGGTGATAGGAAGATAAATCCCCACAGCGAGTGGCATAAGATAAAGGCGTACCTTAGACTTTCTTTTCACGAGATAGGCATCAATTAGCAGAATGACTATTCCCAGAATCACACCAATACCAATCATATTATAAGGAAGTGATCCATTTCCAAAAATCGCATTTGTAATTGAAGCAAATAGTGTTGCTTGAGGGGCCTTAAGCCCCACTCCAATTCCATATGCCCCATGAAGTAATGACAAAACAGGTGCAATAACAAGAGCGGGTATTACAACTCCAATAATCTGTGCAATTTGCTGACTTCGAGGGGTCGCTTTAATAATGTGACCAGTCTTTAGATCTTGTGAACAATCACCTGCGGTACAAGCTGCACAACAAACAACCGCTGCAACACCTAATGTTGCTAAGATTGCAGATTGACCTGTATATCCTAAAACAAGAAAAAGCGCCGCTGTTCCCAAAAGGGCCGCGATTGTCATTCCCGAAACAGGGTTATTTGAAGAGCCTACTAAACCTACAATATAACTTGAGACGGCAACAAATAAAAATGATGCAACAACGACAGCAATCGTGGCCAAAAATGTATGTCCGATATTTCCAATTAGGTATTTGTATAAGAAAAAGATTGCCACAATATTTATAAGAAGAAGGATTAAAATATTCAATGCACTGATATCTTGATCCACTCTCGCAACGGTCTGCCCATGCTTTCCACGGCTAAGAGAATTTTTAAGTTCGCCAATACCCTTAGTAAACCCCCTGCGTACGGAAAAGATAGACCAAACGCCACCGACTAACATTGCCCCAACGCCTAGATATCGGATTTCAGATGTCCACAATTCCCATGAAGCATCGAGTGCCGACATGTCTAATAAATCTCCAGATAGTCCTAACATTGGAATACCAACGAACCAACCAATTGCACCACCGATCAGAACGAGAAATGCTACTTCTAATTTAACAATGTATCCGACGGCCATGAGTGCCGGTGAAATATCAGATCCGAAAAACCATGCTCTATCATTAAAATTGTAAGCTCTTTCTACAGAACCCTTTAACAGTCCCATTCCACTGCCCAAAAACTTAAACGCTGCACCAATGGTCAGACCTTGAAGAATTGTTTTCATCCCTCTACCGTCACCCTTTGCGCCTTCCTCTAACACAGCGGCACATGCCACTCCTTCAGGATAAGTAAGTTCTTCTTCATCAATGATGAGAGCTCGACGCAGCGGAATCATAAAAATAATTCCGAGCAGACCACCAGATATCGCAATTAAGGTTGTCGGCCAAAATTCAAATTCTGTCCACGCACCAACAATGACAAGGGCCGGCAGAGTAAAAATAACTCCTGCGGCCAAAGATTCTCCAGCAGATGCCATAGTTTGAACAATATTACTTTGGTGAACATCACCTTTTTTAAGCACCCCCCGAAATACGCCCATTGCGATTACAGCTGCAGGGATTGATGCGGAGACCGTCATACCCGCGTACAGCCCAAGATAGACATTTGCAGCAGTCATCACAATACCGATAATTATTCCAAGTGAGATGGAAGTGACTGTTAATTCTTTAATTTTCATATTTACCTCATCCAATTAATTAGTAATTTAATTTATCGAATAAGAGGCAAAAGAACAAAGGATGTAAGAAAAAAGAAGGTGTTAGGCTAAATATCCCTCAGGGATCATTCCTTCCTTAAGGGTTCCATAGCGTAAACCGTATGTAGAGACCTCAATAGACTTAACTTTGAGCATTTTACACATGATTAGTGCCAGCTCTGCACCAGCAGGAATGACCTGTGCCCTCTTTCCGAGAAAAGGGTAACATTCAAGAAGTTCCTCTGGTGACATCTTACTTAGCATCCCAGTAAAGGCAGTAAATTTATCAATTGGAATTTGCAGGCCTTGGACTGCTTCATCTGTATACTCTTCAAGCTTTAAATAAATGGCACCCAAAGAGGTCATTGTTCCGGCCTCACAAACTAGCTTATCGCCGAGGTAAGGTGCGAGATCAAACTGCTTTTTTATCTCAACTAGCTTACTCTCAGCATTGCCATCACTCTTCCATTCAGTCATGCGAACACAACCAACAGGAAGACTAACAGAGCTAACAAGCTCATCGCCTTCCACTCTCATAAACTCAGTTGAGGCCCCCCCAATATCCATAATGACAAAATCGGTCTCTGTTGAACCCGCGACGACCCCAAGAGAAGTAAAGTGGGCCTCACCTTCTCCTGTGATAATTTGAATATTTAGATCAAGCTCTCTTTTTATTTTTCCAAAGAACAATCGAGAATTAGCAACCACACGTGATGCTTCTGTAGCAGTAACTATCGCATCTTTAGGCTCTACTCCATAATGTTTCATTACTGTGCAATATGATTTTAATACTTCAAAGGACTGTTGCATCGCCTCGTCGCAAAACTCTTTTGTTTTGTCTATTCCTCTTCCAAGTCCTGTGACATTGGCCTTTTTACTAGCAATTTCAAATTTCCCACCTACAAAATTACCAACTAAGAGTAAAATACTATTGGAACCGATATCGATTGATGCGCGCATATTAAAATCCAAATGATTTAAGTAGTTTTTTTACCTGTTTTTTGCCATTCTTTTTTAAATATTTCTTGGCCTTCTTTTTTCCTTTGCTGAGCGCTTTCTTCCCTGCCTTCTTGGCAAGTTTCTTCGTGGTGTACTGGTAGTCAGGGTGGAGGTCGAAACCGTATCCTTTAATTAATATTGGAATATCTTTGCTTCCAGTAATGCCACTTACATATTTTGAAAGATATTGAGAATCACGATAAGTTAGGAAAAGCTTCCCTTCTTTTTTTAAATGTGGAGGAGGATAGACCTTTCCCTTGCCTTTAATTTTGACAATATTATTAATTGCAACAAACAAAAGTTTTTTTACAGTATAGACCTTATCTGTAAAGACACCTTTGAGCTGAGCCTCTTGAAAGTTTGCAAGTTTTTCAGAGGGAACCTTAACCGCTTTCCCTTTCGCTACCTTACCAGCAAACTCCTCAATCAATGATCCAAGCTTCAGTCCCTCGATCTTTCCATCTTTAGCTCTAATATTTGTAGTCACCTTGTAGTTAAGTGCTTTTCCTAGATTAACTCGCCCTGCTACAGTTCCAGAAAAGAACCCTGAGACTGCTTCAATAAATGGAGGGAGAAAAGGACGAATCCCAAGCAGATTGAAAGATTGCATCCCAAGATTAAATCTAGTTGCAATATTATTCGCTGAAAATGCTGTCTTATGAGTGATCTTACACTTTCCACCTGAGTAGTTGAGGTTAATTCCATGAGTCACAATAGAGCGGTTATTTATATTGATTCGCCCCTTACCATTTAGTGCCCTATCCCCCACCTTAATATTTACGAGATCAAGCGTAACTTTTCCTTTGGGTAAAATAATTTGGGGCACTGTAAACTGCTGAGGCTTTGACTCACCCTTTGACTTTTCGGCCACAGCTGGAGACGACTTTTTTACTGGCGCCTGCTTTTTCTTAGAGTAAAGGGCATTACGAATCAATTGTTCTTTTAAATTCAGATTAGAAATCTTAACTTTTGCAATAAACGGTCTGAGCTTTGCGAGGTCTACTTTTTTAGAGTTTATATCGAAGTGGCCAGTGAAGTCTAGACTTGAGGTACCTCCCAACATGTCCAGAGCAGCTATGGCGTGAACTTTTTTTCCATTATAATTTCCATTTAGTCTTACTGCAGTATCGATACCATTCGCTGAAAATACCATCCCTGGAGTAAGATCGAGCTTCAACGTTGGCGAAATTCTGCCTCCCTTCAAATCGATATTACCTAAAAGATTAAGGCGTGACTTTCCTGGGGCCAGATCTGGAATACTCTGATTTCCTATTTTAATGAGATCAGCAATTAAAAGTGAAATATCCATTTTGGAAATTTTGATCACACTCCCTTTAAGGAAAAAATCAGAACTTATCTTACTCGTTTCAAAAGTTGTCTCAAAACCTCCAGAAACATCCCCAGAAACGCCGATCGTTGCATTTAAATTGGTCTTAATATTTGGAATAGAAAGCTTAGCTCCAGTGTAGTTTATGTCTGAAAGTTTTAGCATCAGGATTGATTGGAGCTCATCCTTATCGAGAAGATCTTGTAATCTCATCTCTCCAATAAGAAGAGCATTAAGATTGAGGTCACCACTATCTGGAATATTTACTTTGATCGAAGATCGAAGCTCAAAAGCTGTACTCGATTTAAGACCTAGATTTTTGACTAAGAGTTTATCTATGGCGATAACCCCTTTATTACCATCTTTGAGCCGATATTTGAGTCCCAGCTGTTTAAGGGTGAGGTCGAGACTAATTCTGGTTGCGAGAGCTGGTATGGCGAGCTTGCTCGACTTGGACTTGACGGACTTCTTTTTTGACCTTTTTTCTTTTCCTGAAGCTAACGGCGCAGAGTTAGACTTTTTCTTCCTTTTTCCCTTTGATGCCAATGCCCAATTATTCGTTTTTCCAATTTCTCTAAAATTTATATTTGGGGAAAAAAGCTTAACATCTACAGTCCCTCCCCCGGTTAGGATTGCCCAAAATGGAATAGATACAGAAGCAGATTTAACATCGAGAAGATCACGACCATTCCTCTTGCTTTTAAGCCTGAGTTTTAGATTTGAAATATCAAGATTTACGCTTGTACCAAAGCCAAGGTCAATCTTCCCAATTTTGACTTCTGCTGCTGGGAGAGCACTCTCAATACCATCTGTAGCAAATTTCTTAATTTCTTCTGGGGTAATTACTTTGGAGACATAAAAAATAATTCCGCCGAAAGCTAGAACGATCGCCAGTGCAAATATACCTAATGCTATTAGTAACTTCTTCTTCATTACTTGACCTTTTTATACGAATTACTTGAACTAATATGAATTATCGCCGAAGGATGAATATTAATCAACTGAAGTATATATGATAAGGATTATATTATTGTCAGAGGTGCAAACTTCACCATAAACTTTTTGCGAGATCCATCTGAAAATTTGATGGTAACTTTTTCATCGCTACCAGAGCCATCCGATTGAATAACAGATCCTTCTCCGTAGATGGCATGGCGAATCCTAGATCCTTTAGGATACTTTGCTGTAACTACTACTGAGCGAACTTCAAAAACAGGCTCATCATAATTGACTGCCTGGGAAACTTCGTCCCAATCATTGCCCTTCGACTTAGAGAAACTCGAATTTGAACGATTACCTGTAGGTTTATCCCATGAATAGAAGTGCTCTGGAATTTCGTTTAGAAAACGGCTGGGGCCATTAAACTTAACTTGGCCAAAAAGAAGGCGGCCCTGAGCGAAGGTAATATAGAGCCGCTCCATTGCGCGGGTCATTGCCACATAAAAAAGTCGACGCTCTTCCTCAATCCTTTCTCCACCTTCTTCAACACTTTGAAAGGAGGGAAACAGATTTTCCTCTGCTCCAGTAACAAAGACATAGTGAAACTCAAGTCCTTTCGCCCCATGAACAGTCATCAAAGAGACTTGACCATTATTTTGATCATCTTCTTCTTTGGTAGTATCAAGAGTAATGGTTTCAAGAAAACCAAGCAGTGATGGGTCCTCGGCATCACTTTCATACTGAACAATCGCAGATTGCAGCTCCTCAAGATTTTCCATCCGCGCTTGAGACTCATAGTCAGATGATGCACGAAGGTGATCCCAGTAGCCTGATTCGAAAAGTATCTTTTCATATATGGCAGAAGGCTTTGCTTTATTTTCATTTAAAAGGCAAACCTCTTGAATCAGCGATACAAAAGAGCGAAGTGAGGACTTTACTTTTGCGCTAAGACGGATGTGCTTATAATTATCAGGGTTATCCACAATGTCTTCCATCACCTTCCAGAGAGAGACACTATTTTGAACTGCCAAATCTTCAATTTTTCTAAGGCTTACAGCTCCAACTCCACGAGTGGGCACATTAATAATTCTACTTAAGGCAAGGGAATCCCGAGAATTCACCACAAGTCGGACATAAGAAAGAAGGTCCTTAACTTCCTTACGGTCATAAAACTTAACTCCCCCCACTACACGATAGGGGATATGATTGGTTCGTAAATAATCTTCCAAAATTCTAGATTGAGAATTGGTGCGATAGAAAGCTGCCATATCACGAAACTCAACGCCACTATCAGATAATGAAAGGATTTCTTGTGAGATAAATGCGGCCTCATCCTTATCGCTTCCCAACTCCTTAATATGGATGACCTCTCCATCTGGATTTTCCGTCCACATGCTTTTCCCCTTACGGAGTTCATTGTTACCGATAACATGGGCGGCAGCTTCAATGATTGTTTTTGAGGAGCGGTAGTTTTGTTCGAGCTTAATAAGTTTGGCATCGGGGAATATTTTTTCAAAATCTAAAATATTGCGAATATCAGCACCACGCCATGAATAAATTGATTGGTCCTCATCCCCTACGACACAAATATTTCTTTGAACGCTAGAGAGCTTCTCCATCAATGTAAACTGAGCACGATTAGTATCTTGATACTCATCAATTAATACATATTTGAAGCGCTTACAGTAGCGGTCTAAAACATCAGGATGCTTTTCAAATAATTGAATTACACCAGTAATAAGGCCACCAAAATCGACGGCATTTGCCTTGGCAAGTTCAGCCTCAAATTCTTGATAAAGAGTGTAAAATTCATCTTCAGGATCAACAACTGCGGGGTTGACAATTTCTCGCCCAATGTAGTGTCCATTATTTTTAATATTATCAATATACCGTAGAATTTCAAAGGGAGAGGTCTCTTTTGGACTTATCCCATGCCTCGACATTAAAGTCTTAACAATGGCCTTGGATTCAGAGTCGCCATAAATGGTAAAATTCCGACTTAATCCTATGTAGCTGGCCTCTGACCTTAGAACATTGGAGCAAAATGAATGAAAAGTTGTGAGTTTCAGGGCGCCGATATCCATATTGATTTCAGCTGATACGCGCTCTCTCATCTCTCTAGCCGCTTTATTCGAAAAAGTAAGCGCCAAGACTTGGAAGGGGCTGATCTTAAGTTCTTCAAGTAGATACATAATGCGCGTAACTAGTGTTTTAGTTTTACCTGATCCAGCGCCGGCCAAAATCATAACAGGTCCATCAGTATGAAGGACTGCTTCTCTCTGAGCAGGATTGAGAATTTCAAGATTGATCATCAGCTCTACTCTACAGTTACAGACTTTGCCAAATTTCTAGGTTTGTCGATATCAGTTCCTTTAAACTTCGCCATGTAGTAAGCAAGAAGCTGAGTCGCAACATTCATATAAAGCGGAGTTAACTCTTCTAATCCTTCAAGGCAGAGTGGAATATAGTAGTCACTGAGCGATATAGCATTCTTATCATTTTCTGGACCAATGGTAACAATTACTCCACGCCGTGCTTTTACCTCTTCAATATTTGAGAATGTTTTCTCATAGAGTTCATCACTGATCAGTGCAATATTTACCATTAGGTCATCAATTAGGGCGATTGGCCCATGCTTGAGTTCTCCGGAGGCGTATCCCTCAGCATGTACATATGCAATTTCTTTGAGCTTAAGCGCTCCCTCAAAAGCGATAGGATATTCACGACCACGACCGGTGAAAATAAATCCCTTGTGAAGGTAAATCGCTTCAGCAATCTCTTTAATATTTGTGACATTATCAAGAAGATCCTGGATGCGATCTGCAAGAAGGGAAAACTTTTGCGCGATGTTGTCAGCATTAAGAGTATCACTCATTGCGGAAGTCATTAGAAAACCTGTGAGAGCTTGCTGAGTGAATGCCTTAGTGGAAGCAACACCAATTTCCATTCCGGCCTTAATAAGAAGATTGTAATCACACTCTCGGTAAAGAGTTGATCCCTCAACATTAACAATGGCAAATGTTTTGAGCCCATTCTCCTTGCAGAGGGCTTGAGCTGCGAGAGTATCTGCAGTTTCACCAGACTGGCTGATAAAAAGCCCCACTTCGTCTGTAAAAAGAATTGGATCGCGATAGCGAAATTCACTGGCGAGTTCTACAACGCAGGAAATACGTGCAATTTTTTCAATAAAGTTTTTAATTACTAAACCTGCATGCCACGCAGTCCCACAGGCAATGATATGGATGCGCTTTGGAGATTCATTAATAATACTGGCGAGCAGCTCTTTTCCAGGCCCAAGTGTGTAGTACTGAGACAGAGCACGAATAAGGTGCGGCTGCTCATAAATTTCTTTGAGCATAAAGTGCTCATAGTCACCTTTATCTGATATCTCAAGAGACATCTCTTGCTTTTTAAGTTTATATCGCTTTGATTCGGACTTATCCATTTCGTAAAACTTGATTAGCCCCTCATGCTCAACACTAAGTGAACAGAGAACATCGTCTTCTGGAAAAATAATATCGTCAGCTGTACCAACCAAGGCGTATGGATCAGAGGAAACGAGGGCCTCTCCGCTGCCAATATTTACTCCGCATACAAGCGGAGCACCGCGCTTAATTGAAAGCATCTCTCGCGACCCCTTCATGATAATTACAAAAGCTGAGTTGCCGCGGATTTTTTTAAATGAATTAATAACTGCATCGTGCAGAGACACATTGGCCAGAAGCTCTATTACCATTAGGCCTAAAAATACTTCTGAATCGGTATCGGAAGTAAATTTTAGTCCTGCAGCTTTAATCTCTAAGCGAAGCTCATTATGATTTTCAATAATCCCATTGTGAACGATTGAAATGGAACGATCATCATCAATTGTAATAGTATCGCTAAGATGAGGATGAGCATTTAAGTCATTTACTTCCCCGTGTGTTGCCCAGCGCGTATGCCCGATACAAGTATGAGACTCTACCTCAAGTGGAGCAATGGCCTCTTTCAGGTTATCCACTTTTCCCATTTTTTTATGAAGGTCAAGCTCTCCTAACTCCTTTTTAAAGCAGACTCCGGCTGAGTCATAGCCACGATACTCAAGTCTCTTAAGTCCCTCTAACACAACCGCGATAGAGTTATTCGGTCCGATATGTCCAACGATTCCACACATTTCTTTACTCCAGAATAAATGATAATCACTTAGTAGCATGAAGCTACCATAAATAACATGGTTTTTGAAAAGCGGAAGGGCTACTTTTTCGTTTTTAGAAAGCGTTTTGCCATGCCATCTTTAGTTACTTGTTTTCCACGAGAAATAGCAAAAGCACCATTTTTCATGGGATTAGTTATAGTCGATGAGCTGGCAACAAAACAGTTATCACCAATAGTAACAGGTGCCACCGTTTGGCTATCAGATCCGATGAAGGTATTTTTTCCAATAATAGTTTTGTGCTTATTCGCACCATCATAATTGCATGTAATAAAACCACAACCAATATTAGTTTCTTCACCAATTTCGGCATCACCAACATAGCTCAAGTGGCTGATTTTTACACCTCGCTGAAGGACTGTATTTTTGATTTCAACAAAATTTCCGATCTTAGATTCTTCTCCAACTACAGATTTTGGCCGCAGTCGAGCAAAGGGTCCGACAGCAGCATCTGCCTTAATGTGGCATTCCTCGAGAACAGAATAGGCCTTTACCTCTACGCCACTCTCAACTTTAGAGTTAGTAACGATTGATCCTGCTCCAAGCTTTACCCCTGGGCCAATTACAGTATTTCCTTCGGCAATAACATTAGGGTAAACCACTGTCCCCTCGCCAATCTGTACATCCCAATCAATATAAGCGCTTTTAGAATCTAAAAAGCGAACACCTGCTTCACGAAGCAGTCCGTTTTTTTCAATACGAAGCTTCTCACTAACAAACTCGAGTTGCTCCAAAGTATTGACCCCTACAAACGTCTCAGCACTTTCAAAAAGCACCGGATGAACTGCAAAATGATCCTGAAAAAGGTCAGTTAGATAAAACTCCCCGGATTTATTTTTACAATCGACTTTGTCCAGATGTTCGAGAACAAAATCAGTTTTAAAGATATAGAGTCCTGAATTGACCTCTTTGATATTGCGAATATCTATGCTGGCATCTTTTTCTTCCACAATGTGAAAGCCTTGATCTCCGCGAACAATGCGGCCATAGCCCTTAGGATTGCCTGCAATAAAAGTAGCGGCAACACCATTAATTTCAGCATTTTCGAGTTCAGTAAGTAGAATTGAAAGATCGCTTTCTCTAATCAGCGGAGTATCAGCACACATCACGATGGTGTAATCGAGCTCTTTTGACTTGGGGTTTTCAAAAAAATAAGAACGAAGCGCATCAGCGGTACCAAGTTGTTTCTTTTGAACTGCAAACCTAATATTTTCAGTTGCACCATATCGAGCTGTTAGATGTCCTTCAACGCGTTCGCGCATATGGCCTGTAACAGCAGTGATTTCCCCTTCGAGCTCATTTTCTTTGAAAAAATCTAAAAGGGCATTCACAGAATAATCAACAAGAGTTAAGCCAAGTGCAGGTGCCAGTGGCTTTGGAAGAGATAGTTTTAATCTAGTTCCCTGACCTGCGGCAAGGATTGCCGCTCCTACAGTTTTCTTCATCTATGAACTCCTAATTTACAATAACGGTTATTGATTAATAAAATAAGAAATATTACTCACCAATACTGACCTAAAAGTATCAACTTTTCAAATGAAGCATACAATCAAGTAGATTGGATATATTGGCAATTATTAATGCAAAGTACCCGATCACTTTACTCTGCAACTATCTAAAAAAATTAGAGTCTAATCAGAAAAACCTTAAAGATCTCTAGATATTAACCCGATTAGTTTGATGGAACCGTACCTAAGGATAGGGCCATATTTAAGGAGACCGTATGGTTACAAATTATGAAGGGGATAATATTGAGTTTAAAGATAAGCTCCCCTTATTACCAATCAGAGATATAGTAGTATATCCGTTTATGATTCTTCCACTTTTTGTGGGAAGAGAGGCATCCATCCAAGCGGTGGACCATGCGCTCAATAATACGGATAGATTAATTCTACTCGCCAGCCAAAAAGAGATAACAGCGGAGTGTCCCACTCCTGATGAAATCTATGAGCTTGGTACAGTCGCAATGATTATGCGAATGAGAAAACTCCCTGACGGAAGAATAAAAATACTTATTCAGGGGCTTTCAAAAGCTCGCATAACGAGCTTCGAGCAAACTGAGCCGTTCTACGTTACAAATGTAATGAAGGTGGAAGATCAATCTGCTGATGACGACTCTGTTGCAGTAAAAGCACTTATGAGAAATATTAGAGAGCAGCTTGAAAAGGTAATTAATCTTGGAAAGACGCTATCACCAGACATCTTAATGGTGCTTGAGGATATACAGTCTCCGGGTAGGCTTGCGGATCTTGTTGCTTCAAATCTCAACCTTCATGTTGCTGAAGCTCAGATGATTCTTGAAATAACTGATCCGATTGAACGGCTACATAAGATTAATGATATCTTATCGCGCGAGCTAGAAATTCTGGCAATGCAATCACAAATCAAAACATCTGCGAAGGGTGAAATATCTAAGAATCAAAAAGAGTATTTCCTTCGTGAGCAGATTAAGGCAATCAAGAGTGAGCTTGGCGACCAAGAGGCACCTGAGGCCGAAGATGAGATTAGTGAATTTAGAGGGAAAATTGAAAAGGCAGAAATGCCCGAAGAGGCCCATAAAGAAACGATGAAGCAGCTAACTCGTCTTGAGAAAATGCACCCTGAATCATCTGAGTCGGGGGTTCTTCGCACTTACTTGGAGTGGATGACTGATCTTCCTTGGAATATAACCTCTAAAGAAAATCTTGATATCAAAACAGCAAAAGAAATTCTTGATGAAGATCATTTTGATCTCGACAAGATCAAAATGAGAATTCTTGAGCACCTCGCTGTTCGCCAACTAAAAGGCGGGAATGTGAAGGGACCAATTCTTTGTTTCTCTGGCCCTCCAGGTGTTGGTAAAACATCTCTTGGCAAGTCGATTGCTAGAGCAACAGGAAGAGAGTTTATTCGCATGAGTCTCGGTGGAGTTAAAGACGAGGCCGAAATTAGAGGCCACAGGCGAACATATGTTGGAGCAATGCCAGGTCGTTTTATTCAAGCGATCAAGCAGGCAAAAACGAATAATCCAATGATCCTTCTCGATGAAGTTGATAAGTTGGGCGGGGATTTTAAAGGTGATCCATCAAGTGCACTACTTGAAGTATTGGACCCAGAGCAAAACTCTACTTTTAGAGACCACTACCTAAATGTTGAGTTTGATTTATCAAATGTAATGTTTATCGCCACTGCTAACGTACTAGACCAGATCCCTGCTCCACTACGCGACAGAATGGAAATAATAAATCTCTCGGGATATACCAGAGAGGAAAAAGTTGCGATCAGTAAGAGATATCTGATTCCAAAGCAAATGGATGAAAATGGTATTACTGAGGAGCAAGTTGAGTTTACTGATGAAGGTGTTAAGAGTGTAATCGAAGGGTTCACTTCTGAGGCCGGACTCCGTAACCTAGAGCGACGTATTGGTTCTCTTTGTCGAAAAGTAGCGATGAAAATCGCTACTGGAGAAGAGGGCAAAACCCATATCATTCCAGACACAGTAGAAAACCTTCTTGGGCCGGCACTTTATACACAAGATGATCATAAAGAACTCGATGAAGTCGGTGTCGCAACAGGGCTTGCCTGGAGCGCCGCTGGTGGTGCAGTTCTCCAGATTGAATCAACCAAAATGCCTGGAAAAGGTCTGACTCTTACCGGTCAGCTTGGTGATGTGATGAAAGAGTCAGCACAAACAGCTATCGGTTACATCAGAAGCAAGGCCGAAGAGTTGGGGATCGAGCACGAAGAGTTTGAGAAGAATGAATTTCATATTCACCTTCCAGCTGGCGCGGTTCCAAAAGATGGGCCAAGCGCAGGTATTACTCTTGCAACGGCGCTAGTATCTCTTTTAACTGATTGTGCCATTAGTAAAGATGTTGCCATGACAGGTGAGATTACTCTTACCGGTAAAGTGCTCCCTATTGGTGGGCTAAAAGAAAAAGCACTTGCAGCAATGAGGATGAATATTAAGACCATTGTTATCCCGTGGCAAAATAAGAAAGATCTTGCAGAAATTCCAGAGGAGTTCCGTAATAAACTTGAGTTTATTCCGGTAAAAACCTTCAATGAAGTTCTGAGCATTGCACTTGTTGGCTGGGAAGAGAGAATGAAACTGGTCAATAAAAAGATAGAGTTTAAAATAGGCAAAGAGCCACAGTCGCTACCACCAGTTGCGGCATAGCAAAAACTCCCGAAAGGGAGTTTTTTTTGGCATTACTACCAACGATATCAAAGTTGAAAGAGAATTTCCCTTTCACCTTTTCCATATTTTAGTTAAAATCTACTGATTAACACTTTAAAGGATTATTTATGTCAGAAGAGTCAGCACTCAAAATTGTCGTAATTGACGACTCCCAATTTTCTAGAAAGGCAACTATTGAAATTCTCACAGACGAGGGTTATGAAGTTGTAGGTGAGGCCAACGGAGCAGAAGCGGCAATGAACCTGATTGGAACTAGTAATGCTGACCTCTATATTATTGATGTTGTTATGCCAGAAGTCAGTGGAATTGAGCTTGCGAAAATAATTTCAGAGAAGTCAGTTGGTGTATATATCGTCATGATGTCTTCACTATCCAATGAAAACATAATCATTGAATCAATTTCCAGTGGTGCCCTCGATTTCCTGCAAAAACCATTTGATCGTGCCGAACTTTTAAGCTCTGTAAGAAAGATCAATGCAATGAAAAATGAAAGTGGGTTTTAGATCGTGACAAAAAGAGTACTAAAGCTATTTTGCTACTTCTCAATTTCGTTCCTGCTACTATCCATTCGAGTCAGCGATAAATCAATATTCGAGTCCTTAGACAGAGCAGTGACCCCCCACACCGTAAAAGCGCTCTTAATAACAAAAAACCAAATGCTTAGAGGTTTTACTTTCGTAAAAATTAAAGCATCCAATCTATTTGCTGATGGTCTGGCCGTTGATCGCGTACAAAAAAGACTTTCTTCCCCAGTGAGAAACCGTTTTGGCCACCAGACCTACGGATTCAAGGAGAAAGAAGAAATGCTCAATAGGCTCTCTAATTCATTACAAAAACGCTAATTTTACTCTACAGTGACCTGAGCTTTCTTTTTACTATCAACATAATCCTCAGCGAGCTGTGCAAGTTTTGCAATATCTTTTCCAGCAACTCGTGCCTGCGAAGATTGAGTAGACTTACAGTCTTTAGCATTGAGCGCCTCTGAACCAAACACTGACCCTGCGAATAATACTGATACAATTGTAATTGCGATTAGTTTTTTCATTATTTCCTCCGTTTCTCTTACCCTAGTATGATGCATAGATTGTGCCAAAACGAGGATAGAGTATTTAAGGACTTACGACGAGAAGTAGTGTCCACAATGTGTACACCGACTGATATTTTTACAATGTTTATAATATTTAAGACGGCTAATTTAAAAGGCCCCATTCCTTGGGGCCGAAACTAATCGATTAGAAGTCCGCCAGCATCTTGAGCCGGGGAAGATCTAATAATGTGAGTAGTACTATTCTGATATAACTTTTACTTCCGTTTTCTTATTTTCTTGAACATAATCTTGTGCAAGCTTTGCTAGCTCCGATACATTTTTTCCTGAGACTCGTGCCTGTGAAGATTGGGTTGCCTTACAGTCTTTAGGCTTTAGTGCCTCAGCAGCTAGTGCTGATCCAGTTAGTAATAATGATACAAATGTGATTGCCAGTAGTTTTCTCATAATTTCTCCAATGTTTAACTCTCTCACAAATATATATTGCATATTACATGCCAACTCAGAGCTTCTACTAACAGGCAGTTAGATAAAGTGGGGACCCTGAAAACTGTTATAAAATGATCTAGTGTAAAAACATTGGACATTAAATTTAAAAGTAGCAGTAAAAAAGAGAAAACAGAAAAAACCATATAGCTTTCTGTATATACAAATAGGCACTACCAAAATGACAGTGCCTATTTACAAAACAAAGAAATAGCTCCAAGTAGGAACTACTCTGGGTTAGTACCATTAACATTAGTACCTTTTATTTCCTCAACCGCAAGGCAGGTCCCAACAAGATCCCAATCTGAACATTCCCACATTGCACCATGGAACGGAAATGAGGGGATATTATCCTCTCTGTTTTTATTAAACACGCATGAGCATAACGTCTCCTCTGGATCATATTTTTCACCAACCTTAAAGTAATCTGATGCTATTCTTATTCTATCTTTTGCGAAAGCAGTAGTACTTACAATCGCGCAGAAAATGATAAATGACAGTCCAATTTTCTTCATAATTCCTTCCTCTTTATTAAATTTTAATTCAACTCTTACTTAAAAAGTGAAGTTGACTTATTGGTCGCTAGAGATTGAGATTAACTCCGGCAGGTTTTACAATTGCAAGGAGAGATTGAAATGCTTGAGTAACCTGAAGGGCCATTCGCTGTCCCGCCTTTGATTCTACTTTTTTTATCTCACCATAGTTATCATAGGCCACATTTATTTTTCCAACATTTTTCATCTCAATCTGCACGGGTTTATCCATTGCATTGTACTTAAATGTTAAGATACGATCCTTCTTCTTACTCTTTCTCTTATCTACCATTTTTGTGATACGTCCCTTGCGGTCGTAAACTAAAACAACAGATTTGCCTTTATTGTTAACTGCTTTAGAAAGGTTTCCTTTTCGATCATAGGTGAACTGAGTCCATCCTTTCTTATCTGTAACTTTCGCAATCTTACCGTGTTTTTTATCGTACTTAATGCGATAAAAGTCTCCACGGGAATTACTTTTTTCAGTCAGCAATCCATTATCATACTTGAAATTTGTTATAAATTTCCCGCGAGCAATCTTCGCAGGAAGAGATTCCTCAGTATAAACTGTCTCTGTTGTCACGCCACTTATTATGGTCTTAATACGGTAAGTATACTGAGCGCCATCGGCCTTTACCTTGATCTCATACTCATAGTGATTTTTTACAGTTTTGCCACTAGCGCGTTTTTTTATAACATCGGTCCAGTAGTGGAGGTTTGGTCTTTTTGAATCGGCACCATACTTATAGCTTGTTTGCTCACCATTTCTGCTCGTAACACTTTCAACGAACTGAGTCTTTTTCCCGTAGGCAACGGACATCTTTGTTCCATCGCTGTAAGAAACAGAAGTGAGATTTCGACTAGGATCATAAATAAACTTATATCCATTTCCAGCAATATCTACGGACTCAACAAGATTACTCTGATCAAACTTATAGGTTGAAGCTTTTCCACCAGTTGACCATATTTTTTTAATTTTCTTATTAGGGTACCACTCAAAGAAAAGTTGCTTGGCCTGAGAATCCTTCATCTTCAAAAGGTTGCCATTGCTATTGTAGGTAAATACAACGCTATAACCATTTTTTAGCTTCATTCGGTTAAGCTTGCCAGACTTTGAGAACCTCTCTTCCTTCCCGGTGCTATATACTCGTAGATAGCTGTCTTTTGTTACGATGATTTTCTGAACGCCTCGCATATTGGAATAAAGAACTGTTCCTGCAGCAAGCTTGGAAGTCACTCCATATTTTCTAGCGTATGCTTGGCGAAGTTCGGCATCACTTTTAAATTTCTTAAGATAGTGTGCTTC
>JAGLCH010000173.1 GCA_023146355.1 Bacteriovoracaceae bacterium
GTGTTGCTGGGGATATTTCTATTAATCTTGCGAAAGGCAAAGTCCGTTCCTGCATCAACAGATGGAACGACCATGTCTACGTCCATCATTTCAGCACGGACCTGCTGATCATAAAAGAGAGTTCCATTGGTTAAAAGACAGGTTTTATACTGGGGATAATTGTTCTTTAGATGCTCCACAATCTTACCAAAGTGGAGATATAGCATTGGCTCGCCAGAGCCAGCAAAAGTAATATAGTCCAGTTCAGGATTAGGAGAAAGAACGCGATCTAATTCTGTGAGAACATCTCCTATTGGATAGTACTCTTCTCTTTGTACAGTTAGCTTTGTAGTTCTTCCTGCCTCGCAATACACACAATTTAAAGAACAGGTTTTCTTAGGCAAAAGATCAATCCCAAGTGAAACTCCTAGCCGACGAGAAGCTACAGGTCCAAAAATAATATTTAACTTATTAGTCATTTTTTTGCTCCGCAAAGATTGGTACCTTCATACTAAAGTAGAGAGAAAACATTCCTATAAATGCTCCAAAAAAGAATGGGATTTTATAATCAATTTTCCAAAGTAGGCCACCCAAAACAGGAATCACGACAGCGGCAATATGATTAATGGTAAAGCTCACTCCTGCAGAAGGTGCGATATCTTTAGGGTCTGCAACTTTTTGAAAGTAAGTTTTAATACTCATTGAAAAATTAAAAAGCATATTATCAAGTATATAAAATATAGCAACAACGATGGGGCTATCAGTAAATGCGTAAACCATAAATATCGCTATCATTCCAGTGTACTCAATCATGAGCATTTTTCGCTCGCCAAATCGATTAATACCTTTTGCAATCTGTGGAAGCCAAAAGAAGTTAATAAGATTATTAAAGGCAAAAAGAAGAGTAACTGTAGTTATAGAAAAATTAAACTTTTGCACCATTAAGAATGTGGCAAATACCATAAAAATTTGGCGCCTGGAGCCACTTAAAAAAGTGAGTAGATAATAAAGCCAATACTCCCGTCTTAAGATTAATTTTTTATGCTGGGCAGGTAAGTCAGGATTAGTTGGATTCGTTCGTAGTGACCAAATTCCGGCAATTACAGCAACGCTCCCAAACAGAATATAGTTAACTTTATATGGCAATGAAGTTGCTGAAACAAATAGGACTCCACCTGTTAAAATACTTGCCAAGGCACTAAATCGCTTCAAACGAGCTAGCACAAAAGGAGTTTCCTTCTTTGAAAAATACTGAAGAGTCAAAGACTGATTTACGGTTTCAAAGTAATGAAAACCAAATGACATTATAACCGTGGTAATAATAAGCCCACCAAGATCTGGAAAAAGACCAACACTTGCGACGCCAAGCCCAGTTACGATAACGGATATTGAAGCAAGCCGATGCTCTTTAATAAGATAAAGCAGATAAACAACAAGTAGAGCTAGAAATCCCGGCACTTCGCGTAAAGAGTGAATAAGCCCTACACCAAAACTATCTATAGAAGCAACTTCAACTGCAAAATTATTAAATAAAGTCCGCCACGCCTGAAAGCTGATAACTGAGCCTAGACTTAGAACAAGCAGATATCTGTACATTTCTTTTTTTTTCAACTCCATTATCTTGTCCGAACGTGTCTAAAGGAATAAAATTCTAAGTCTAAATAAGACGATAATTTTTATCATAAGGAAAGACCTATGGAAAGGTTTGTTGAAAGACGCAAAAGGCTCTTAAGTACCATTGAAGAGGGTATTATTTTTATCCCATCTGAGGAGCTCAAAATACGCAGCAATGATACCCAGTACCCCTTCCGACAAAATAGTAATTTCCTCTACCTCACTGGCTTTACTGAGCCCAATTCACTTCTCGTTCTATCAAAGGCAAAAGGCCTTGAGGCGATGATGATCTTCGTTCACAAAAGAGACTCTATTGAAGAGATGTGGACTGCAAAGGGGATTGATCAGGACACAATTAAAGAAAATCTCAGACTAACAGAAGTATATGATACAGAGACAATGGACGAGGTTGTTCCTGAGCTTTTAAAAAAGCATTGTAATGTTTATCTGGACCTCTATGGTGATGATGCATTAATGAATAAACTTCGCGGCCACTGTCGAAAATTAAAGAGAGTAAGGAAAACAAAGGGCCATAAGTATCCTCAAGCATTTATTGATATTGTTGATGAAATCGCTAAAATGCGTGCGATCAAAGATGGAACGGAAGTCTCTAGAATTAAAAAAGCTATTTCACTTTCTAAAAGGGCCCATCTTGCTGCCATGGCATATGCAGGACCGGGGAGAAATGAACACGACGTAGCGGCACTGCTTGAGTTTCTATTTAAAGCTGAGGGAGGATCAGGTCCCGCGTATGCTTCTGTTGTAGCTGGAGGAGATAATATAAATACACTTCACTACTCAGAAAATGACAAACTCCTCATCGATGGCCAGCTAATGTTGATCGATGCTGGTGCAGAGTTTGATGGCTACGCAAGTGATGTAACCAGAACCTTTCCAGTAAATGGTAAATTTTCAGATCTACAGCGTGATATCTATTCAGTCGCACTTAAGTCTCAAGAAAGTGCTATTGCTATGATTCGTCCAGGAGTTACCCTTCATGATGTTCATAACAAAGCAATGTCTGTGATGATTGAAGGATTGATCGAACTCGACATATTTGGTGGAACGGTTGAAGATGTGATTGAATCAAAACAAATACTGCATTTTTCTCCCCACCGAACCTGTCACTGGCTAGGACTTGATGTTCACGATGTTAATCCTCACTTGGATCATTTTGATAATCCTGTATTGCTTGAACCTGGGATGGTAATTGCGGTGGAGCCTGGGCTTTATTTTCCAAAGAGTGGAAAGTATTCACCTACGAAATATAGAGGGATGGGAGTTCGAATAGAAGATAATATTCTCGTTACAAAAGATGGTCATAAAATACTGACGAAAGGAATCCCCAAAACAATTGATGATATTGAAAGAGCTTGCGCTGAGGAAATCCAAGAACTAGTAATCCCTTAGAACAATAAGATCAAGGAGCCCGTTAATACTAGCGATTTGATGACCTGGAATTTCTGTGATTATTCTTTTTGCGTATTCAATTTTTTCTTTTGCAACATCCTTAACAATGTTTTTTGCTTGCTCAAGAAGTTCACTCGAGATTGATTCTGGGGTTAGCTTTCCTTGATAGAATGTATCTTTCAACTCTGCAGATAAATCGAAGAGCTTATAGATCACTGCATTGAGTTGACCATTTTTTAGATCATTGAAAGGCTCTTTTTGAGGGTCTCCTGAAAAATCTAAGACATCATCAACTAGTTGAAAAGCAATTCCAACAGATCGCCCAAAATCACGAAGTGCAACTGCCACCTTTTCATCACCGTGAATGATACCTGGGATTGCTGCGCAAAGTCCCATAACACTGCCCGTTTTAAGTTCTGCAACGTCAAGAATATCTTCGAATGAGACCGATTGAGACTCAGTAGATTTAAGCTGTATCCACTCTCCAAGAGAGAGATCTTTAATTACTTTTGAAGATTCCTGAAGAATTTCTATATTGTCTAGTTCTGCCAAGCGCCAGATAACATCTGCCAAAAGATAGTCTCCGGCCAACACAGCATATTTATTTGATGAAAGAGCGTTAATGGATGGACGCTGCCTTCTAGTGGTCGCCTCGTCAATAACATCATCATGGGCAAGGCTAGCAGCATGAATTTGCTCTACACAAATAGCGTGGGGAACGAGCTCATCAATTTTGAGGCCTAAATGCTTCGCGATTAGGAATAAGAGCATAGGTCGCAAACGTTTTCCACCTGCAAGTACAGAACTATTTAAAAGCTCAGAAATATCCGTAGGATGAAGCTCTCCTAAAATACAATCTAGGCCTTTGGCAGTGTCTAAAATATCTTCTGGTATGAATTGTAATTCCATCTATAATCCCTTGTAATTACGTCCAATTATCCTATGCCACTGGACAGTAGTCAACAATAGTTTAAATTCCTGATCAAATTGTGCCATGCTACATCAGCAGACCTGCCCATGATACAATTGAGCTATGAAAAGAATAGCTCTCATTGCCTGCTCCCTATTTGTTATTTCCAGTTCAAGCTTTGCGCTTGAGTCCGGAGATGTTTTACAGATTAAAAATAAGACATTCAATGCTAGAACCTCTATTTACTTTAAGGGTAAAAACAATCTTGCCTTTATCCTCACCAACAAGGATGTAGCTGAAATTAGCGATGTTCGCATACTGCCATCGGGAAATAAGGCACTCCGAATTGGAGTTATTTCTGGCCCAAATACGGGAAAAAAAGCGTGGATCTATTACAACATTAAGGATCCACAGTTTGATGTTTTCTCTGCAAGTATGGATTCATTTGATCCTATCGAAGAAGTAACCTCAGCTGCGACTTCAATAAAGAGGCCTAAAGTTGAAGTAGAGAGAATTACTTCAAAGCAAGATGAAGCAACAGTGAAGGAATCAAAAGATCTAATAAAGTACGATCAACTCTTCCTAACAGCGGTTAAAAAACATGAGCAGGAAATGAAAGACAAAGCGGCAAAGTCTTTTTTAAAGCAGACAGAAAAGGCACTAAATGATTTAGTTATAGGAAAGGAGACTAAAGAAAATTACTGCGCCGATTGCCAGGACTTCGCTTTTCAGTCTCCACTGAACGACATTACATTTGAAAAATGTTCTACAAGTAATAATGATTTTGAACCCAACTTCAAGTCAGCATATGATGCATCCATGTCTATAATAAAAAATGACGTAAATTCACAAGAGTTCTCCATGGCGCTTAAATGTATCAATGGTGGAATGCAAGGCTCAATGAAGGGCACTGGCGGATTTTACAACTGTCCCTCCCCAAAGTCATTTCTCAAGGAGGCAAGCAGAAAAGCTTCAACAAGGCCCTGCTTATCAAAAAGTATGGTCGGCTCTACAGCAGCTGAAATATTTCTTGCCTCCAAATGTCTAGACATGGACCTCAAAAGTATTCTTCCCCTTCTCCACCATGAATCAAGATTTATACCAAATGTTAAAAGCGTGACTGGTGCTGGAGGTATTGGACAATTAACTGGGGTGGCAATCAAGGAAATCAATAGAAATCTAAACCGCATCACTTCGAAATATGGAAAGAAACCCGGATGCGAATACTTAAAAGATATACCTCAGATGCACAGTGGTTTTATATGTTCAAGAATGCACGTCCCAACGAATCCAAGACAAAATGTTGTCTTCTCAATGATTTATCAAAAACTACTTCGTGACAATAAGTCAAAAAGCCCTCGAAAGTCAGTAAGTACATGGTTAAAAAAACGAACATCACCTCTCACAAAAAACCACAGGGATCAAATTGAAGAGATGCTACTGAGAACATCATACAACTCAGGACCAGGAACAGTGCTTGCAGCGTTCAATAGTTTTGCAGCGTCTCCACGGAATCGCAATTTACCATATACACAATTTATGAA
>JAGLCH010000174.1 GCA_023146355.1 Bacteriovoracaceae bacterium
CCACCTAGGACTGCATTGGCCTCTAAAACTGATCTCAATTCTTGGCCACGAACTGCCCCACTTGCTAAACCCTGGCTCAGTTGAATCGTACTTGCAGTTGCCTCTGCCAGAGTAGAACCTGACAATCTAAATGTCTGTTGTAATGCTACTGTTGAACCTAGGATGGCATCAGTTGACAGTCCCAAGTCCTTAGTGGCCAAGGCGATTCTGTTATAGGACTCTGCGAGTCCGGCAATAGATGATTTGGTATATGCTGCGGCCGATTGAAGATCTTTCATTGCACTATTGGCAGACTCAACTGACCCAGTAAATACTGATATCCTATCTCGGAGTAGTTGTAGGGAGTCAGACCACTTGGCCAAGGTCATTACACCTCTTAAGGAAAGAAATCCCACAAAAGCATTACGCATGAACCCTAGGGAACTAGCAGTAGATTTAGAACTTCTGCCAATGGAGTCGAGGCGTTGGGCAGTTTTCTTAGCGTGTCCTTCGCCCTTAACGTCCCAGCGAATCTCAATCCGTCTTACTTTCGATGCTTGACCCACTTTCGCCATCCTTCTGATGTAACTTAACGTATGTTCTATCTAAAACTCTGATGAGGTAGTGAAATTCTTCCCCATCCTCTACATCATAAATATTACAGTACTCGGCTATAGCTGTAAATGGTATAGGGGCGACCGCCATAGAACTCCTACAAGTAGATAGTTCTCTGAATGCGTCAATATACCACTCGAATGGGCCGAGAGGTGGTTCTAAATCCCCATCCTCTCGCAACATACCTTGGGCCAGTAGTTGGTAATAAAAACCAGACTCCAATTTGTCGCTCCACTTAGTTGCCCAAGTGAGCCAAGCCGCTAGGAGTTTCCCAATTCTTCTCTATAGTTTTCTTGCTCTGATGCTTCTTTCATTAGGACTTCTGTTAGATCTGGGAGACCACTTAGAAGGTCTACACAAGCAGAGATAGAAAAGTCTACAACCTCTCCATCAACTTCAACACCTTTCCAATCTGTAATTGATGACTCGACAAATACTTTTGTCATAATCAGCAATTCTTCTTCTGCTGGTAATCTACCGGCCTTGATTGCTAGGGTGTGGGGCTTGTGATATTTTGCGATTGCTTTCTTGATGGCAGGTGCATTGAACCCACCAAATCTGCTTACACGAAACTCTACTTCCTCATTTACTGCAATCCAAATCCCACTCTTTTCAAAGTCTTTATCAGTCTTGAATTTTCCATCTAGGTTACTTGCCATCTTAATCCCTCTCTCTCATTAGTGATTGTTGCATAGGGGCCGAGGCCCCATATATTTATGATCTGTATATTCTTAAAGATGATTCACCATTGGCACCAACTTTACCCATACCGTCCATGTCCAAAGTTACATCTTGGTTCTGTCCAGAAGATGATGGATCATCAAAAGATACCTGAATAGCAGGTAGGTAAAAAGAGTACCAACCATCAGCATTTTTAATCTGAAAGCTGATAGCAAATGGGTCTTGTGTAAGTTTCTTACTAATCATTGACCAGTTAGAATCTGCCAGGTAAGCACTTAAAGATATTTCAACCTTCGCAGTACCTAGTGAGTAATCATCAGGTGCAGCTTTACCAATACAGTTCTGTGTTGATAGGTTGTTTCCTAGCTTTAGCTTTAGACTCTGGATACAAAAAGATGCTTCGTCTAGGATACCTAGAGATGACTCACCAATAAAAGGCATATCTACTGAGCCGTTTAAAGATTGTGTTGTTGCAGCATCAGTAATGGTTCTACCATCAGTCATAAAATCGGCCGAGGCACTCACAGGAACATAATCGTTTCCTGACATAGATACAGAACCTTTTACAATATCGCCATATGCTACATTGAGTTCTATATCAGAGACAACCATCCCTCTATAGTTAATTGCTTTATTCGATAGGTCGAGAAATCTCTTTTGCATTGAGAATGATTTCTTATCAATACCAATCTCTAAGTAATCAGCAACCTGAAAAGATGTTCCAGTTCCACTCTCAGTAACGAGTGTCTTAGGCCCAACAAACTTTACATTTAAAGCGTCAACTACTTCAGCAATTGAAACTTCTACGTTGTTTGCAGTAGTGCCAAAACCTTTTAGCATCACAGTGTCACCAACTCTAACTTGTGCCGAGAAATCTCCCGATGCTCTAGTTAGTGTTTTTGCAGTTGCATCAAGATCCATATCTTCTGTGATAACAGCAGATATAACCCATTCACTCTGCATAGCAGCTTTAAATAGGTCGTCAATTATCGGCTCTTTAGCAATCTCCAAACTAATGTCGCCACCAACAGTTAGGCCAGCAACAACTTGACCAGAACTTAATCTGTCAGTTCTAATAGATTGTGATTCAGATGTATCAGATGTACCAGAGAGTGATTCACTGACATAGCGTGATGTTTTAAAATCACCTGCTACAGGAGTCTCACCATATACGGTTTCCTCAAGTAAAGTTACTTCGACTAAGTTACCAGAACTCATTTATTTGCTCCTTTTCTACAGAGTCTCATCTCTGTGATAGTTTAATACTGTTGTACCCGATGTATATCCACCAGAAAATTCCAAGGTGGCACCTGCTTCAAAATTAGGGGTTGTCGTGGAGTCTATGGTTATATCAAGATTAACTCTAGTTCCTCGCAACCCTTTGCGGATTAGTTCTACCCTTGGAAGAATTATCCCGACCACTCCAATCTGTAGAGGAGCAACCACATGTAATAATATAGCACCAGTCTCCCGATAGCAACCCCCATCACTGCCAATCGTAATCAGATCATCTGGCCCACCTGTGAACTGTACGCCAATCCAATTATCAGTTTTCCCAATACTGTTATCAGCTAGGAACTCGTAGAGGTCTTTGTACTGTGCAGTTAGGTCAACTATCTTCTCAGTGGGGAAAGTTGTTTGTAGATGTGTTAGCATCTGTTCTCTTACATATTGTGAACTCATTGTAGAACTCCCGTACCGAATTTTATAGATATTGTTGGGTATAGATATGGACGCTTACTGCCACCTATAAACCTAGTTCTAAATTCTGCTCCACTAGGTTGTCTGGCCCGGATCGGTGTATTGGCCAATCCTAAGACCCCACCGGAGATGAA
>JAGLCH010000175.1 GCA_023146355.1 Bacteriovoracaceae bacterium
TAAAAAGAAAAATCTAAAAAAGGCCCCTGCAAAGCAGAAGAGAGTAGCAAAGGCACTCAAAGTTAAACAGTACAAATTTAAGTCAAAAAGTTTTACCGCGCTTCTTGGTAGCTCAAAAAATATCAAACAAGTAAAGCTTAATACAAAACAAGATTCAACACTTGGAAATGAATCAACACTGACAGCAAGTACTAGCAACCTTAAAACTACAGATATTAGTGCTGTTGGAAAACTAGGAAGAGACTCAAGAGGAAATGAATCGACATCATATGGAGCGAAAGGTCTAGCATCCAAGAGGGGAATAGATACAGCTTATGTCGCACCTAAAACTGTAGTTCTTGGTTCAATGGACCCAGAGCTTCTTAGAAAGATTCTAAGAGAGTATTTGCCCCAGTTTAAGCATTGTTACCAAGAAGAGCTCGAATCATATTCTGAGAACATTAAGGGTGTGGTAAACCTAGACTTTCGAATTGGTGCTGCCGGCCGAGTCATTAGTTCATCAATTAATGCAAGGCGAGCCAAATTCTCAAAGAAAGGCGTGGGATGTATGAATAAAGTGTTGCGCTTAATTGAATTTCCAAAGCCTAAAGGCGGCGGAGTCGTAGACGTAAGACAACCGCTTAACTTCTTCTCTGAAAGAACTAAATACTAGTGAGGATTATATGAAACAACGTCCGCTACTGCTAACTATTCTTTGTATTGTATTATTCCTAGAGCCTCTCTCAAAGATACTCTATCTTAAACTTTCTACAGGGTTTGATATATCGCTAGTATTTGAAAATGTGTTTCAAATAAGTCGACCCAAAGACTTTTTCGACTTTTGGATTGCCTTTCCACTGGCGGGACTAGCGCTAATTAAAATTCGTAGTTGGTCATATACTTTATTTATGGCAATGCAGGTTTACTCATTAGTTGCCATCTTAACCTATGAGAAGCACACATGGCCCTACGTCTCGAGCTCTCCAATGTTTACAAGCATTGCAATTGTCATATTTAATCTCTTTTTAATTATGTACTTTCTCCTACCTGATGTGAGGAGACCATTTTTTGATAAGAAAGCACGCTGGTGGGAGCCTAAAACGAGATATAGGACAAATATACCGTGTGTAATTGATTTTTCATCAACTAGTGCCATCCCAATATGTACGATTCACAATATTTCACAAACGGGTGCCTTTTTATTTACATCGCAACCAATTCTCAATGAAAGTGAAATCACTGTAGATTTCAAAGTATTAGATGAGCATTTTTTCTTTAAGGCAGAAGTAGTTGGGAACCATATCATCGATGGAGTCGAGGGATTTGGTATCAAATTTAAGATAAATGGTATCAACGATTATCTAAAGCTGAGAAAACTAATTACTCACATATCGATAACATCCAACCAATAAGAGACTTAAAACATTTTTTTGATGCTATATACAAGAGGTGAAATATTCTGTGCCCGAGTGAAGTCTCGGGCAACAGATGGTTTCTCAGTTAATATAGATTTTTTCCATGGAGAAATAGTAAAAAAACAATACTCTCTTTTACTTTCCAGAAATGATATAACCTAAGTCATCGACAGCAACTTGAAGGGTGTTGGCCTCTTCGCTTAGCCCCTTACTATTGTTCTCAGTAGACTTGCTATTTTCAGTAGTAGAACGAATTGAAAGTTCAATACCATTAACTGCTTCTCGAATTGAATTAATACCAATTGATTGCTCTTTAGAGGCATTGAGAATTTCTGCAGATGAGCTACTCACCTTTTGAGATTGCTCTAAAATTTCACCAAATATCTTTTCAACTCTAACAACAACCTTTGATCCGTGAAGGACTTTCTCAACTGTTTCTTTTGAAACTTTATCAACAGTCTTAAC
>JAGLCH010000176.1 GCA_023146355.1 Bacteriovoracaceae bacterium
AGATGAGTGCCAAAAGCTACAAACTGCAGCGCCCAAATAATCGAGTAATTTTGGGGAGTTAAATTGAAGAACTACAAAGCATAGTTCTCCAGCTGTAATAATTTTATGAAAGTGTATAAAAAATAGACAGAATCGCTACATATTCTCGGATGATATACTAAAAGGTGTAACGAACTGAAGAATGTAGTCCATACGCATACTATAAGTAAAAAGCCTATTTGGTCTGTTCCCCATTATTGGAATACAGCTCCAAGTAGGCCTTCTTCAACTTTTATATATTTTATCGACTCATTAGATTAATAATAGTCAGAAGAGCTAAGCAAAAAATACCGTATTTGGGATAGAAGAACGTATCGGATCACAATGGATACATCCTCATTATCTCCGCATAAGGACTATCTACATCCTCATTAGCTTCACATAAGGACTATCTTCATCTAGATTCTCAGCATCCTCAGCATTCTTTTTAAGGACCGCGTTTACTTCTTTGAACCACTCTGCTAATTCCTCAACATCGTTAATAAAGGCGACCTCTCTATCATTCTCAGCGCACGTTTTTTTGTAATTCTTCTTTACAGTTAAAATATGATCCAGCATATCTTCTGCATCATGCCGAATACTTCGTATTGTGCTAACTCGCGGAAGTTCAATGTAGTTACAAGTACTTTCCATTATTTCCGCAGTATATATCCCATCTTCAATATTCTTTTTCCAATCCCTGAGGTCTCCCGTATTAAGCTTAAGTAGTTCCAATGTTGATTCCAGGTCGTCGCGCTCAATGTTACTTTTAGTCATCCACATGGACATACCGAAAAGGTCTCCTGTCACGGATTTTTTTGCTGCTTCTTTTACAGTATACTTATCAACAAGCCTATCCGCCTTGCCATCGTCAATGTAAGGTTTATATCTATGAAATATTTCACGACCCTCGTCTATACGCTTTTTCAAATAGTTCGTTATGAAATTAACACTATGTTCGCTACAGTCGATCTCTGAAAATGCTGCTTGAGTAAAAGATAGTAATACTGTCAGCAAGAGTAGTTTCTTCACCTCATCTCCTTTGATATATGCGAGTAAGTAAGATGGATTGAAAGTCTCATCACTAAATTGTATCGCAGTTGTTTGTTTCCTTTTTACTCATCGGCTTTTTTGATCAACTTCTTTAATTAGTGAGTAGAAATTTATTAACAATAGAGCATGGGTTGGAGGGCCGCTAGTATTGCCCTCCATTTGTGACAAATTTATGAAAGTGTATAAAAAATAGACAGAATCGCTACATATTCTCGGATGATATACTAAAAGGTGTAACGAACAGAAGAGTGTAGTCCATATGCGTTGCCTGTGTATTTTCCGGACACTGGTGTTGTAAGTCCCTCACGTGATCCAGGGCCCTCACTCTGGCTCCATTCTCCAGCAACATCTACGTGCAGAGAATTTTCAAGGAATGCAGTACCGGCACCGATCGTCACAGTTTGCCCGTGAGATGGAGCAAAGAAAGTCAAACTAGCGGCATTGTCATCTGTAACTTGTGATGTATAAGCATAACCACCACGGATGGCCCAACTTTCAAACTGGTGCTCATAACCAATTTTTGCAGCGTGAGCATCATGCCAATTTTGTTTTACTGCACCATCTTCAAGAACATTAAGTGCACCAGCGTAGAAAAGCTCTCCCTCAATTTTGATCTCACTGTTACGCGAGTAATCTGTCCAAGAGTACTCACCAAAAATAGTATCTCGCTCAGTAATTTTATAAAATCCACCAATATCGAGTTTCTGTGGAAAGACAGATTTCAATTTAGAATCTTTTCCACCCGTAAGAGTT
>JAGLCH010000177.1 GCA_023146355.1 Bacteriovoracaceae bacterium
TTCCCTCGCCATGAATTACTTCTAGGAGTTGGATAACGCTTGGTGCACGAGCTTCAGCTTGGTGGTTCAGCTCTTTTCCAGTATCAGAAAAATCGTCGGCATTTTTTGAGACTAACTGGGTGGCATCATCAATCTGATTAATGGCCTGATTGATTTGCTGTATCCCCTGAGCTTGTTCCTGAGACGCTTTTGAAATCTGCTCGGACTGGGTTCTAACCTGATCTGTTTTCTTTTCAATTGACTCAAGAAGTTCTGATGTACTTATTGATAGTTTATCGCTCCGTAGAACCTTTTCTTTATTATCGACTACAACTGATCCCGCTTGGACAATACTGTCTTTTACAATAGCTGAAATCTCTGTTGCTGCTTTTCCACTCATACTGGCAAGATTTCCAACTTCTTGCGCAACAACGGCAAATCCACGTCCGTGTTCACCAGCTCTTTCGGCCTCAACAGATGCATTGAAAGAGAGGAGCTTTGTTTGAAAAACAATTTCATCGATAACTTTAGTTCTAATACCAATTTCTTCAATAACACTTTTTAGCTTTTCAATACTTTGAGTACTTTTCATTATGTCATCAATGGAGCCTCTCAGCTCAGTCATTACTTCTTTTCCCCTAGTCGCTTCTTCATGGGTATCATTGGCAAGCTCCATTACAAGTTTTGAACTGGCAGCATTGTTTTCAACCATACTATTTGTTTCTTCTAAAGATGCAGAGATCTCCTCGACTGCTGCAGCTTGCTGTGTTGTGTTGCTTGAGAGTTGTACGCTTCGAGTTTTAATCTTGTCAGCAACATCTCTAACGAGCAGTGCATTTCCATTGAGTACATTTGCAACTTTAAGAATTGGAACGCTAGCAATTCTTCCACCGAAGTAGTTAATTATCGCAGAAATTACAAGTAGAACTGCAGAAAACATATAGAAAAAGTTTTGTAAGTCTCTAACTGACTGAAACAGAGTTTCCGGTGGAACCCCAATTGCAACAGACCATCCGAGATTATCTACAAACTTCTGCCCCCTAACTTTTGAACCTGCATAATACATTTCTCTCG
>JAGLCH010000178.1 GCA_023146355.1 Bacteriovoracaceae bacterium
CCCTACCCCTCGGGTAGTTCGGGCAAGGCTCTGCTCCAAGTCAAATGTAGTTATTTCGGTCCATCAATACCAATGATATTACCATTAGGATCTTTTATTTGAGCAATCCAGCGGTTATCTTCTTCCTCAATTTTGAGTGGTCCTCTATAAATCTTAGCTCCTAGAGATATTGCTTTATTAAGAGTATTTTGAAAGTTGGTTACATTCCAATAGCTCACAGATCCACCTGTCGATTGAGGGGATTTGGAATCTGCTAGGTGAAAACAGAGTTCAATATCTCCAATTTGGATAAGACAAAAATTATCTTCCTTGATTTTAATGGATGGCCCGAAAAGCTGAGAGCACCATAAAGCACTCTCAACTGGCCTATCTGTAAAAATAAATACTGCTTTTATATTTTTAAACATTATGTCTCTCTATAGTTGATTTTGTTAATAAATCTATTCTCTCTCTTAGGAAATGCTATTACATTATCTAGGAGTTTGTCTTCTAACTTTGAGTCAAAGCAAATACCAACTCTCTATTAAAAATTGGTCGCGATGGAAACTGGATATCAACAGCACTTGAAGAAAAGATTCTTGTCTCCCCTATTTTTTTGAAACAACAACACCCAAATTTTCAATTTTTTGTAGTTGCTTTTGAACTGTTAAAACAGAGATATAAAAATCCCACATAAGGCCGCGAGCTAAACCACTGAAAACCCATTGAAGCATTACATGCCCACCTCAAGAAGAATCCTGAGCTTTAAAATAATACCATAAAACTAAATAGTTAACGCTATTCAATTAAAAACCTGGGATTAACAAGCGGAGCAAAAAAAACCAGGCTTCTACTCCGAAATTAAATAAAACGGACACTTAAGTCACATTCATAGGGCCTAGAAGAAGGAAGGTATCACACTCTTGAGTCTAGATGATTTGTTTTAGATTACTTCACCCCCTAACGGCCTTTCTTATTTTTGTGTCAAAACGACAATTACAGCGTACTCAATTTATGAGTGATTGGACTTTACCTACTAACAAGGTGATGTTATTTAAAGTAAGTTGTATTAATCATATCAATTGAGGATTTATGAAAACTATTTTTTTAGGGTTTATATTTTTAATTAGCGCATTACAAGCACAAGGTTTTAGTTTTGAAATTATTGATATAGATATTCCTGATATATCAACCAATATTGCAGTGAGCGTGGTTACGAATGGTAATGCAAATATTCTAAAAGAGGTTGTGTCCCAGGGGGATCCAATTATGCTAAAAGAATTTGTACAGCAAGGTGACCCCATCATGCTTAGAGCCCTTTTAGGATCACTTTCGCTAGATCAAAAGAGGCAGCTCTTACTTAGTTTTCCAGCTTCAGACCTTAAGCAAATTGTGGTATCAGTGCACCCGTCTTACCGCTTCTACCCTACCTCACAACTAAAAAGAATTATAAAAAGATCTAAAAAAGTTGTTAATACAATTGTATCTTCTGGAGATCCTATAATGCTTAAAGAGAGCATATTGCAAGGTGACCCAATTATGCTTAAAGGTTTTATCGCTCAAGGTGATCCCATTATGCTAAAGAATTTAATCTTACAGGGTGATCCAATTATGGTGCGCGATTTTATTGCACAAGGAGATCCGATTATGATTAATCGCTATATGCGTAGTGCTGGATTTATAATAAAGCATTTCGATTACCTCTAATTCAACATGACCTTGAAAATAGGCAAAAGGTAAAATCTACTTAAACTCAGCAGTTATCATTAAAATAATTTCGATGGATAGTTTTGATTAAAATACTCTGTAAGATAGTTTATTAGGATTCGCGTTTTCCCTGAGAGATATTTTTTATGAGGATACACAATCCATACATTTTGCTCACCAAGTGAATAGTCCTCTAAAAGTGGGACTAGATTTCCATTTTGTATATCATCAAAAATATAAACACCGGGTAACATGGCGATACCAAGACTCGACTTTACGGCATGAGATAAAGCACGCCCATTATTTGACTTCCAATTTCCCTTTACTTTAATGCTTTTATTTTTTTTATTAATCGTAAAGTTCCAACGATCACTAGTGCCTACAAGACAGTTATGAGCTTGAAGGTCCT
>JAGLCH010000179.1 GCA_023146355.1 Bacteriovoracaceae bacterium
AAAAAAATCTAAAAAAAAGAATTTTTTTTAGATTAGTAAACAATTACGCTGAATAGTTACAAAAAAAGCTTCAAAATGGTGCCCGGGAGAGGACTTGAACCTCCACGCCATAAGCACTAGATCCTAAGTCTAGCGTGTCTACCAATTTCACCACCCGGGCATGTGCTAATATTTTTAAGCCATTCTTAGTTTTTTGACAAGTAAAAAATTCATAAAATTGCATTTTTTTGACTATTTCCTCATAACCTTGCGCTCAAGTGCCTGAAGTTTATTTTTTAGCATAGTATTTTCAGATTTATGCTGCATTACCTCTTTCTTTCTCTCATTCAGATCTTCTTGTGATTTTCTAGAAGCAACATCTAGCCTGTCATTAATTGTTTCAAGCTGTTTAATTTTATACTGGAGTTTCTCTTCACTAGATGCCTGCTCGTTCGTTACTCCCGCATCACCTTTTTTAGTCTGATGACTGAGTTTAATTACTTGAATCTCTAATGCCTTAACCATTCGCGTTTGATCTGATAGTTTTTGCATATCTGCACGGTGTTTTTCATTAGACTTATCCAAGTCTTCCTTGAGACGAGCGGCGGCCTTTGTCATTTCTCGAAGTTGTAACTCATTCTTTTTATCTCCTGTATTATCTACCTGTGTATCACTATCCTTCTTTTGATTTATTGCATCCAGCTCAATTTTCGATTTTTTAAGAAGGATCTGTAGATCCTTTTTTTCTTTTTGCACTTCAGTAATTGTGAGTTGTGAATTTTTGAGACTGTCTTTTAGGCGCTCCATTCCAACATCATTACGCTCCCGAGATTGGCCTCGAAGAGTTGTAAGCTGCTCTGTAAGGTTTGAAATCTTATTATTGGCAACCTGTAGCATTGTCCTTATCGAATCATGATTCGATTTTAGCTTCATATAGTCGGCCTTTGCAATATCTCCTTCAGCGTGAACAACTGAGGCAGTCGCTGCTTCCTCTTCACTTGCAGCTTGCTTATACCCTAACCTCTGAAATTTTATTTTTAAATTTTCTATAACCTGATCTCGACTGACAATATTGCGTTCAAGACCTTTGACTCTAGTTGCTAGCTGAGATAACTGTTCTGCACCATCATCTGTTGAGGAGATAATATCCTTAACACATTTATTTGATCCATTTTCAACCTTGAGCGCCATTACCATTTTTTGTAAATTTCCAATGGTAACATTTTTATGGTGGAGCTCCTCAATAAGCTTAGCAATTCTAAAAGTTTCAGACTCCGCAACAATTTGGGGGCCATCAGTAATCATATTTGCAGAGTTAGTTTCATCAACTGCTATATTAGAGGCAATAATGTTAATGAAGTTCGCACTAACATTTCCAGCTTGGTTTTCCTTTATATTAAGATGCTCTTCAATGACTTTTTGTATTTCTTTTTTGATATCATTAACACTACCACCACGGCTTTTTACTCTCATGGCCGCAGTACGCATTTCGGCCTTCATGCTGCTGCCCTTTACTTGCCATACATCGTCATTAATAGTTTCTCGTTCACCATTAATTCGTTGAAGCTGCTCTCCAAGATCTTCTTTTGTTCCCGCAATCAAAGTCCCCTCTTCTGTCAGGTCTTCACGGGTTCCGGCAACAAGAGTCGAATCCTCGCCAAGATCTTCCTTTGTCCCCTTGACGAGCGTTGTGCCTTCAGCTTCTCCAAGGGTGCCATGAACCATCTCATTAAATTCAAAACGCTCCATTCCCTCTAGGTTATTCATTAGTTGCTGAAAAAAATCATTATCAATTTCTCCACCATTAACCTTTTCAGAACCATCATTAAGGCGATCGGTAACATCCTTTACTCTTCCCATTATATCATCAAGTTCAGCGGGATCTAGAAGAGCATTTAAAACGACAATGCGGTCTGAAGAGCTCATTCTCTTTACAAGTTCGGAATTAGGATAGTCCTTTAAATATAGACTAACATCGCTATCCACCAACTTCTCAGCTGGTATTGGCGCATCCTCACTATCTCTCAGACGCTTAATATAATTAATTATATTTTTTAAAATGAGAGGGTTCTTTTTTAGAAAATCGGAAGCGTTGACTATATTGCGTGCCCCAATTCCAGAAAGACTAGTTTGAGCTGCTTCCTTTTCAAGATCCAAGCGAACTTTTTCTAGCGCTAGCTGCGGATTATTTAGTAGCTCATCCCAATGGGCCTCTTGCTTATGAAAAGATTCAATTTCACTAATAATCAGGGATGGAAATTTTTCCTTCTCATCTGTTTTTGGACTTCTCCAAACTCCTGCAATAATAACTTTACCAGTAGACGTGGAGTAACAAATATCCATAAGGTCCGAAAAGTCGAGCGCCTGCCCTAAAAGAGACTTAAAAGGATTATGACGATCAATATCGGGAGAAAATGCTTCATAAATATACTCACTAATAAAGCGGGATACTGGCACGCAAAACTGAACTATAAATGAGTCATCATTTTTTCCATACTCAACGTCAAGTGGGTAACTCCCCATGTTCTCCCTGAAGAGATAAGCAAAGTATGACGTAATGTTCGTAACAAATCCACGTATAGAAACTGAATTAAAGCCTGCACTATGAGCATCGTAGGCAATGATATCTGAATAGTGGCCTACACCTAAGATGCTCGATATTTTAACATTCTTATGATAATCGAGTTTATCTCCAAATATGTCTTCTAGATGAAGTGAAGAATCACCTGTATTAACCCTTCGAAGGAGCGAGTCACATACAGTATTTCCAATGATTGCCTCATTTACAATCATTCGCCCACCTGAGGCAATAAAATCGCATCTATTTGCCACATCACCAGTTGAAACAAGGGGCACAGACGATAGGAATGAATCAAACTTTTGAGCAATCTGCTTATAGGGTCCAATGTGATCTTTTACAATTACACACGACACATCATCAGAATTGCCGTCATACTTAGAATCTGAAATGAGTTCAACATCTGACTCAGCAATAAGTTCCAGCAACTGATTGGATACCTCATCATCAAATGTGACAATCTTGCTCTTACCCACCATTTCCGACATCCCCTACCAACAGCGATGTTGCGCGATTGATTTCGTTTACTATTAAATTTTTAAAGCGAGCGGATAGTACTTCATTAATATCAGAGTATTCATACTCTGCAAGAGAAGCTTTAAGAAATCTCATCCCATCTATCGGAGTAATTTCAAAATCCTCATAAGGAATCATGTGATTAATAAATATAACTAATGACTCAATATCGGAGAGGTCACATGCCTTCACACTTGCTGGAAAGCCCTTTCCATTTACTTTTTCATGTTGCATTTTGATCAAACGAAGAATACCTGGGTCATTAAATAACGCTTGAAATGATTCATAGGCCCTTTCATAGCTGACTCTTGGATGCTCGATAAATGCATCTAACTCTGGACCTGGGTTGTCTCCAAGAAAAAGATATGCAACCCCTTCACCAGAGCATTCTCGCTCTAATTCAGAGGCGCGAATAGCATTGTAACTAAGCTTACCATCAAAGGAGAAATCGAAAAGATAGGATAGATGGTAGAGATCTCTAAGCATCTTAAAATCGGTGTACCCTAAAATAATTGCAAGGAAGACAGAGATTGTACTGCTAACACCAGATCGCTTAAACATAGGTGTACTAGTGGCAACAAAGCGCTCTGTGAGGTATGGATCAAACGAGTAAAATACATCAGTGCCTAGCTTCATCAGATCAACCAAGTTACCGCTTCTCGCGCCATCCCAGTAGATAATACTAAACCATTTAATTAGATTTTTTCTGTGCCTTAATCTCTGAACTTCTGTCTTCGCATTTTTGAGGCCATTGAGATAAATTTTTCCCTCAGAAACAACATCGATATTCATGTAGCGATCAATCTTTAATGTTGCACCCTGCTTAAAAAACTTTTGCAGCTGTTCATGATCGAACGGGTCGCCAGCATCAACAACCTTGACAGACTTATCCTCACCTTTAATCCAATAAACTATTCCCGGTGAAAATATTTCATCGTCATATTCAGCTTTTGTAAATGTATCAAGGGTTCGTTCACCCCATAACTGTTCATCACTCATTAAAATAAATACCTCTTTCAAAGTACTTATCGGTTGAGCAACTCATAGCTAAACAAAAAAATGCCGGCCAAATTGGCCAGCAGAATAACACGGTACAAATATACTAAATAGGATTATGACATCTAAAAAAGTGGGTATCAGACTTCTCCTCAACTGCTGGATAGCTAGATCTACACTGATCTGTGGCCTTCCAACAACGGGGGGAAAAGTGACAACCAGGAGGCGGGTCCATTGGACTCGGAATATCTCCCTCCAATAAAATTCGCTTAGACCTTTTCTTAGGATCTGGCTCAGGAATAGCTGAGAAGAGCGCTTTAGTATAAGGATGTTTCATATCCCCATAAATCTCTTCCGCTGTTGCATGCTCGATCATATTGCCGAGATACATTACTCCTACTTTTGAGGAGATGTACTCTACAACCTTAAGGTCATGGGCAATAAAAAGAAAAGTTAATCCCAGTTCGACCTGTAAATCCATAAGGAGATTAACAACCTGCGCCTGAACAGAAACATCAAGTGCCGAAACAGGCTCATCACAAACTATAAAATCAGGTTCTACTGCAAGTGCGCGAGCAATGCAAACACGCTGCCTTTGACCACCGGAGAACTCATGAGGGTACTTATTGAGGGTATCAATTGGTAGCTGAACATAGCCGAGAAGTTGGTGAAGTCTCTTCACTCTCTCCTCTTTTCCCATATAGAGTCCATGCACATTCATAGGCTCAGAAAGAATTCTTCCTACAGTCATTCTCGGATTTAAAGATGCAAAAGGATCTTGGAAAATGATCTGCATTCTTCTTCTCATATTTTTAAGCCCTTTATCATCGAGCTTGGTAACATCTGTACCATCAAATATGACTTGTCCTGAAGTGGGTTCAATAAGGCGTAGAAGTGTACGTCCTAGTGTTGTTTTACCACACCCTGACTCTCCAACAATCCCTAAGGTCTCACCTTTTTTTATTTTAAAGCTTACATTATTAACAGCACTTACTGCTGCAACCTCACGACCTAAGATTCCACCATGAATGGGGAAGCGCTTAGTAAGGTTATTTACTTCTAATAGATATTCGCTCATAGCTTACTCCTGGCCTCTTAGTGGATTGTAACAGGCCACACTGTGACCGTTTTCACTTACTTCTTGTAACTTAGGAGTACTCAAACGACACTCTTCCGTCACTGCAAAGCAGCGATCTTGAAAACTACATCCCTTTGGAAGGTCAAATAGCGAGGGAACCATTCCATCGATGGTTAAAAGTCTTCCCTTGGCCTCTCCAGCTGTTGAGTCAAAAGAAGGTATCGAACCGATCAGCCCCTTAGTATAAGGATGCTGAGGGTTTTCAAAAATCTTTTCAACAGTTCCACTTTCTACAATTTTCCCACAGTACATAACTGAAACATCATGACAGGTCTCTGCAACGACTCCAAGGTCGTGGGTAATCATAATAATCCCCATTCCAAGTTCAACGCGTAACTTATTCATCAACTCAAGTATTTGAGCTTGAATGGTCACGTCTAGCGCTGTTGTAGGCTCATCACAAATTAAGATATCTGGTTTACAAGCAAGTGCCATAGCAATCATTACTCGTTGTCTCATTCCACCTGAGAGCTGATGAGGATATTCACCGTAACGTCTCTCCGGACTTGGAATACCTACAAGACGAAGCATATTAATTGCTTCTTCTTTCATTTGCTTCTTAGTAAATTCAGGTCGGTGAAGTTGAAAAACTTCCAATATCTGATTTCCACAAGTGAAAACAGGATTAAGAGATGTCATTGGCTCTTGAAAGATCATGGCGATTTTATTTCCACGAATAACCCTCATCTTCCTTTCAGACATTTCCAGAAGATCATCTCCGCGATACTTTATCGTTCCACCTACAACCTTTCCTGGAGGAGATGGAATAAGTCCCATTATAGAAAGTGCTGTAACTGACTTTCCAGAACCTGACTCCCCTACAATACCAATGGACTTTCCTTTATGAACAGAAAAGGTAACACCCTTAACTGCATTTACACGACCTCGGTCTGTTTTAAACTGAACTACAAGATCTTTAACTTCTAATATCATTCCCATTCTATTTCCCCTTTAGCTTTGGATCTAGTGCATCTCTTAATGCATCACCAAGAAGATTAAGTGCCAATACCACAAAGAACATCGCTACAGCTGCTCCAGCAAGTTGCCACCAAACCATTGGAGAGCGCGCCAGTTCAAGTTTTGAATCATCAATTAACTTACCCCAACTTGGATAATCGGGAGATCCCAGTCCAAGAAATGAGAGAATTACTTCTGCCTTAATCGCAGTCTGAAATGTAAGTGAAAAGTTGATAATTACAATGTGAAATACATTGGGAAGAATATGAATAAAGAGTTTTGAAAAGTGCCCAAGACCTATGGCCGTGGCACCCTGAACATAATCTCTTTGCTTATGCTTCATCACCTCGCCACGAATAAGACGACACAGGCCTACCCAGCCAGTAAGTCCTAACGCCAAGAAAATTGCGAGAAGCCCTTTTCCTAGGATAAATGAAACAGAGACTAAAAGCATGATACTTGGAATTGATGAAATTGACGTATAAAACCAAACGATCAACTCATCAACTTTTCCTCCAAAATAACCTGCAATTGATCCGAGCGTAACACCAATAAGCATGGCAAGAATTGCAGTAGCAAAACCAATTCCCATGGCGACTTCGGTTCCCTTAACAACCTTTGCAAAAACACTTCTTCCAAAGATATCAGTTCCAAATATATTTTCAGCAGATGGAGCGGCGTAGGATGGCCCTACTTCTGCTTGCCAATCTGCTGCGATAATACCGGAGACAGATAGCAGAGCAACAAGAATATAAGTTGCAAGAATAATCATACTAAAAACTGCAAGTTTATCGTGTAGCAAGGTACTCACTGCATGTTGCCAAAGAGACTTTGACTTTACATCACTTCTTATGTCCTCTGCGAGGTTGGGATTTTCCATTGTTGTTTCCATGACCACCTCCTACTTCAGTCTCACACGTGGATCAACCACGGTGTAGAGAACATCTGTTAAAACGTTAAAGAAAATATACATAACTGAGATAATTACAGTCATTGCCTTAATTACAGGAAAGTCTGAACTATTGATCGCATCAACAGTTATACTTCCGACACCGGGAATCCCAAAGAAACGTTCCATAAGGAGAGATCCCAGAATTAAAAAAGGAATCTGAATAATAACATTTGTAATGATCGGGATCATGGCATTTTTAAGTACATGCTTGAACATGAGCTTTCTTTCTGAAAGTCCTTTCGCACGACCTGTTCTAACGTAGTCCTGATAAATCTCATCTAGAATGACTGTTCTATAAAAACGAAGGTCAGGTCCTAGGCTCATCATCAGCCAAATTAACATGGGTAATAAGACATAGGGAATAAAGTAGGGAAAGCCATATTCATAGCCTGAGATTTCAAATAGCCCTAGGTCATATGCTAAGAATTTTTGACCAAATAAAATGTACACTAACGATGAAACACTCATCATCACTATACATAGAAATACAAAAAACTTATCAATGAATCGTCCTCTAAAGAATGCAACAACCAATGAAAGAGAAATCGAGACTGTAACAGCAAGCATAAATGCAGGCAAAGTTAAGGTCATTGATGGCCCAATACCATTTGCTAACATTTCAGAAATCTGCTGTTTTGTAGACCAAGAGCGACCAAAGTCAAAAGTAAAAACAGACTTCACAATATCAAAATACTGATAATACCATGCTCGATCAAGCCCCAGTTGATGGCGAAGTTCATTCATCTGTTCTAATGTTGCATGCTTACCAAGCATTGCGACAGTAGGATCTCCCGCGACTACATTAAAAAGTATAAAGACTAAAAGACATACCCCGAGTAGTATCGGGATAACGTATAAAAGTCTCTTTAATACATATTGCCAAATATTCATTAAAAACCTCCTCTATTAGAATTGCTCTAATGTCTTTACTTTCATTTTAAGATTAACGTTCAGATACTGAGCTTGACCGGCCTCAAAGTCAGAAGAGATGTAATTTCGAAGCCATGATTGAGCAATGGTATAATTTGTTCGGTGAAGTCCATAGATCCATGGAACGATCTCTCCTACATATTTATTCATTTCTTCGTACTTCGCAGTTCTTTCAGGTGAATCTTGAAGTCTTGAAGCATAGACAAACATTGCGTCAAATTTAGGATCACAAAAGTCTGAACCATTTGCTCCAGGAGCTTTATTGGGACAGTAAAGAAGTTGTAGGAAATTTTCAGCATCTGGATAATCTGCTCCCCATGCCATTCCCCACATCATAATATTTCGAGTTGTAAGTTTCTTTTGAAGCTCAGGCCAAGTGTTTTGCTTAATTACAATTTTCACCCCAATTGCCTTCATCTTCTTCTTAAAGAGTTCTGCCCCTTGACGAGCAGAGCTAGTAGCAGTGATATCATAAGTTATTTCAGGTAGACCTTTACCTTCTGGGTATCCAGCTTCTGCTAGAGTTTGTTTGGCCTTCTCCACATCATATTTAGCGTATGGATTTTCCCATCCCTTAATATTTCCCGCAATTCCAGGAGGAACTACAGATTGAGCAGGGATACCTTGATTGTTGTAAAATAGCTTATTGGATTCATCAACGTCATAAGCAAGGCTCATGGCCTGACGCAATTTGATATTGGAACTAAAAAGCTTGTGATCGTGATTGAATCCGATATAGGTTACATCAAGTGAAGGAACAACTTCTAAAACAATTCCTTTCTTTTTTAACTCATCTGCCAAACCTTTACCTGGAACGATAGCAGAATCAAAATTATCCTTAGGAATGACAATATAGTCTAGCTTTCCTCTATTGAAATTAAGCCATCTTGGCTGAGATTCTTCGATGATATTTACAACAACTTTATCAAGAAGTGGAAGTTTCTTACCTGCATCGGCCAAAAAACCCTTCTTTACGAAGTCAACAGATGCTGTTGTCGGAAATGTTTTATGCCGAAATGTTGGATTTTTAAAATAAGTAATTTTATTACTCTGTCTGAATTTTCCATCTTTAATAACAAATGGTCCTGTTCCAACAGGATGATTCAAAAACTCTTGCTTGTATTTTGCCACAACTTCTTTTGCCACTGCAAAAGTAAATGGCATTGCTAAAGCATAAAGAAACTGGGGAAATGGCTTTGTCAGCTTGAATTCAATAGTATGACTATTAAGTGCTTTTATACCTTCAATTATATCTGCATAATTGGCAGCTTTTTTATCCGAGTATTTTTTTCTCCAGTCGTTGAGACCTTTGATTTTTCCATCAAGTAGCCACCAACCTAAAGATTGAAGCTTTGGATCAGCAAGACGCATGATTGAATAAACAAAGTCAGAAGCTACAAGTTCGCGCCCCTTACCATTTGGAAAGGCTTCGTCATCTTGAAAGACAACACCTTTTTTAATTTTGAAAGTATATGTGAGACCATCTTTTGAAACAACAGGCATTGCTTCTGCTAGATTTGGAGTAAGGGTGAAAGGACGTTTCAAGTAATGATATTCCAAAAGTCCTTCATAAATTCTCGCCACTTCATTTGAAGAGTAGCGGTCGTTGGCGTAGATGGGATCCATCCCCTTAACCTTAGCGGTCACCGCCATATTCAGCACTTTTGAATTCATATCTATTTTCTTGGTACAACCAACTGAAAATAAAAAAGAGGCAGTTAGCCCAATAATGAGTAACATTTTTTGTTTCATCATTCTTCCCCACGATAAATGTTAGTGATATTTTAAAATCACTAAATGGTAGCAAGGGAGAAGGAAAGATGAAAGTTTTATTAAAGGAGGTTAACGCTTAGCAAGATAGCACTCAGAAAATCTAAGAGTTATCTGGGGGCCACCTCCACTTAGAGTATTAATAGTAGAAACTTGGAAAAACTCTTCCCCCAATCTGGAAAAGTTGGCACTAGTTTTTTGCAACTTACTTTGAGTACTCAGCTGAAGGCCACTCTCGGTTAGAGAATAATTGATGCCGTTTTTACACTTTCCAACTAATGCCCCTCCTTGAAATCCTGAGGAACACAGATCTGGATTATTTATAACTTCTCCCATCCCTTTCAGAAAATGTGAAGTCTGTTTAAAAGCGTGGCGAGCAACGGCCCTATTACGGCCAGATTTTTTTCTCTTTTTGAGCTCACGAATAAAATAGCGATAGAGTCCCCCTGATGCTTTTCCACTGTTTAAATTGAGCTTTAATATTTCTTCACCAAGAAAAGGAATGGAAATACCTAGCAACCATTCATTGCTATCGAGCTTAGATTCAAAGTTGAAAGAGTGAGACTTCTTCCCACTTTTGATTTTGCCCTTTCCTTCACCAGATAGACAGATCATTCTCAGACTTTGACTGAGGGCAATACTTGGATTTGATAAATCAAAAGTTCTTTGAACGTGATCCTGGCCACCACAAGAAGCTAAGGCCGAAAAGGTAAGGAGTAATGCTATTTTGAAGCAGGTAGACGACGCGATTGAACTCTTTCTACTGCTTGTATAATTTCTAATTTCTCTGTTTCTTCTTTGCAAAATGATAGTGCCTTTTTAAAGTAATACTCTGCTCTTCCAAGCTTTCCCGCTCCCTCAAATGCCATTGCAAGATGCTTCGCGATAATAGAGTCATCGTTAACAAGTTTCCAGGCCTCTGCTAGCTCTCTCATGGCATCATCATACTCTCCAAGTTTGTAGTGATACCAACCTAAAGAGTCACGGATATAACCGTCTTCAGGTCTCAACTCTACTGCTTTGGAGATATGGGCATAGGCCTCTTTTAGCTTCACCCCTTCTTCAAGAAGACTGTATCCTAAGAAATTAAGTGCGTCAGCATTTTCAGGTTCTGAATTTATAATACTGCGAAGTGCTGAGATTGCTTGCTTACGATCTCCATCTTTTTCATAAAGTAGTGCCAGGAAATATTTATCATCAGAATCAAAATTAGGGTTTCCCTCTAATCCTTCTAGAATAGTAATTGCGTCTTTCGTGCGATCAATATCGTCATAAAGTCCGGCCAGTATCGCGCCAAGCTCTACATCTAATATAGGGTGTGACTTTGCCTTTGCACTAACAAATGCCACGAACTTCTTTAGCCCACGATCACTTCCTTCTTTATATTCATCGAGAGCAATAGCATTTAGCATCCTACCAATTTGAATGTTACTATCTTGAAAGAGAGTACTATCCTCATTAACTTTAGAGAAGAATGTAATCGAATCTTCATACTCATTGGTCTGCTGATAGAGAGCTCCCAAATAGTAGAGAATTTTGTCTGAAGTAGGAATGACTTCTAGGATTTCTTTAAATACGCCCTTTGCATCAAAAATTCTGTTGAGGTCAGTATATAGAATTCCCAAACGAACTTTTAAATTGAGGTCATCAGGATCGAGAGTTGATAGGCGCTCCATATAGCTAATGGTTTCTTTACTCCCCTTCTGATTAGTTAGAATGTAAACCACTCTCGAAAGTACTGAGTAATTCTCAGACCCTCGGGCAAGATATTTTTTGTAGACCTTTAGTGCCTTTTTATTTCTTCCCTTTGATTCATGGATAAGGCCTATCCCCATCACTGCCTGAAAAAAAGAGGAGTCTATTTTTAGAGCACGATTAAAGTATGCAATGGCACCTTTATCGTTCTCTTTTTCAAGCTCAATTTTCCCTCTATAATAAGAAAAAATCGCTTTCTTGCTCCCTTTCTCACAGCGCTTCAAAAGAGCGTGGGCCTTTGAGTAATCCCTAGATCTTGCAAAAGATTTTGCCAAGAAAACACAGGCCTCTTCTTGGCCAGGGCTATTTTTGATAATCTGGTAGTAAACCATCTTAGCAAGATCTTTTTTGCCATTGGCAGTGTAAACACCAGCAAGAACAAGCCCTATTGAATAGTTCTTCTTTTTAGATTTAGTGTAGAGATGATCAAAAACCTGCTCAGCATCATGGAGTTTGCCTAAAGCAATTAGATTGACTCCATACTGCTTTCTCAGGTAATCATCTTTTGGATACATTTCAACGAGGGGAGCGAAATATTGGTGCGCTTTATCATAACTATTACGCATCATAGCATCGGATGCTTTAAGATAGAGTTCACTGCTCACATAAAGTGAATCCTTATGATTCGCGACCATCCCTTTGGGCGCAATTCCCATTGCAACCTGCTGCTTATACGAAGCAGGAAACCGAAAACTCTGAATTTGGTCAGCTTTTGTTACACCCCTCTTGGAACCCATAGTCGAACAGGAGGAAAGTCCAAGTAGAGATAGTAATATAACAAGTAGCTTCATTGTTATCCTTATATAGCGCGGACAAAAAAGAGCACTGTCGCGCACTAACTTTTCGGATATATCGATGTAAAAGTTTAATAATTCCTGTAAATGAGAAAAGGGAAAGACCTTAAGGGAACCTTAAAATCGATCAATTATGTCCAATTTTAGAGATATCGAAGAGTTAAAAGCTTGACGTCCCTACTCGATTACTGTTATTTCATGGGCTTGAAAAAAGTTTGCGGAGCATCAACGGCCATTTCTCAGAAACTGACAAGCAGAGTCATTATGAAAAAAGTTTGATCACAACCGCATGAAAACATTACACAGGGAATAGAACAAAAAACGATTCCGATGTATAAAGCAACTGTAGACTTAATTTCACTGGAAATAACATAAGTTCAAGCTTAAATAATTCCGAATAGGGGTAAAAATGAACGACGTAAGAATCATTAAGAGGTATCAGAACCGTAAGCTTTATGACACGCATCAAAGCTGCTACGTAACTCTAGAAGAGATTGCTCAAATCGTTAGAGAAGGGCATGAGATTCAGGTAATCGACAATAAGACGAAAAGCGATATTACCTACATCACTCAGCTTCAGTTATTATCTGACCAAGAAAGAAAATCAACTCGCCCATCTGATGTTGAACTACTCAAAAGAGTCATCCGCTCTGAAGAGGGAACTTTCACAGGATATGCAAGAAGTCTTGAAGCGAAGCTCGGCCAAACTGAGAATATTGAAGACAATTTAAGTCCATTTATGGTAAATTCTGAGTCAACGACTACACAAAGTAATCTACTTAACTAGTTTTTGAACTCGAGAGCTTATGACAAATCTGACATTAAAAAAGACTAAAATATTGGTCATGGCAATTTCACTTATTGCTATGACCAGTTTTGCGTTTGCAAAGAAAAGTATCAAAGAGCTGACATCTTCAAAGATTTCAAAGCAACTTGAAAAAGAAATCCCAAAATCAAACAATCCTTCAACCCCTTCTCCAAAAGGAGAGCTAAAGAGACACACTTTGGGGATAGGGCTTGGTCAGACATCTCTTTTTGGTGAGTTTAAAGATCGCGGCGAAGATCAAATAACTGCTGATCTTTATTATACCTTCAGTGCCAGTCATTCATTTGATATGTTCGCCAACCTCCACTACTCCAAGCATGACTATAGAAGTAATTATGTGACCATTCCAGGATTGACCACTGGGATCAAGGCCCGCTTATTTCAATTTGATGCTTTTTCTCCGTATGTACTGGGTGGAATGGGATTTTATCGTCCAAAAATGAAACGTACAGTTGAAGGAAAAATACAGACAACTGAAGCAAAGATCACCTTTGGTCTCAATGCCGGTGCTGGCGCAGACCTAAGACTAGATGAACACTTTTCAGTAGGAGTGATCGCCCACTATCACAACCCCTTTGATGTAAGTCAAGACGAAGGGACAGATCTAGAGGGCTCTTACTTCAAGCTGTTGATGCTAGGTTACTACACTTTCTAATTTTAAATTTAGACTATATAAAAAGAAGGCCCACGATTTGTGGGCCTTTATATTTTCAGCTACTTAAGCTGCATCTTTCTTTATTTCACCATCAATAATTTTGAGGCGAAACGTCTCTTTCTTACGCTGTTTCTCTTTCCACATCGCCTGTAAAAAAGACTTAACTAAATGAGGATCAAACTGAGACCCAGAGAAGCGCTCTAATTCCTCAAAAGCAACTTCGTAGGGAAGTCCTTTTCTGTAAGGTCTAGAGGATGTCATGGCATCAAATGTATCGGCAATGAGTAAAATTCGAGAAAAAAGAGGGATATTCTCCTCTTTAAGGCCGTCAGGATAACCATTACCATCAAACCTTTCATGATGGTATTTTGCGCAGGTCGCTATCTTTTCAAAAGGCTCAAAGCCATCTAGAATTTCTGCCGACTTCACAGGGTGGGACTTCATCACCTTAAATTCGTCATTTGTCAGTGGACCTTCTTTGAGAAGAATAGAATCAGGAACCCCAATTTTTCCAATATCGTGAAATAATGCAGAAAGCTCGAGATCGTAAAGATCCTCATCACTTAAGTCCAACTCTTTTCCCAATGTAAGGGCATAAAAGGCCACTCTCATACTGTGGCCATAGGT
>JAGLCH010000018.1 GCA_023146355.1 Bacteriovoracaceae bacterium
TTGCCTCTCTAAATGACTTATCATCCACAGTAAACATTCTAAAATATGTTCCCGATATTTTGAATGATTTTGAAAAATTATAATGAATTTCAAATTCAGTACCAGAACTCTTGGACCTTGGTGAATTGACATACGTTGAAGGGGAATTACTGTCGGGAAAAATACTATCAACAAAGACATTGTAAAATAGGCCGAGAGAGTAATAACCAGTATTCCACGAGTGTAGCCAAATAAGATCAGTTGTTTTGACTACCTCTGGCCTGAGTTTCTCATCCCCTAATATTACCGGATTATTTTGCAGTCCCATTTCAGCAAGACTGGGAGCGCGATAGGCCTCGCCATAATGAAGTTTTAATGTATTGTTACTGTCTATTTTTGCTATGATACCGACACTTGAAGAAAGGTGCTCATCATGCCCTTCATATTGATCATATCTCATACTGGCAACCATACTGTAGCGGTCAGTAATACTAAACTGATCTAACAGATACACACCATAGATATTTCTCTTTCTTGGCCCAACTAGCACAGAAGATCCACCATCAACAAACTGTAATACTGCCTTCTCAACTTCTTGGTTTTTAACATCTGCACCCAGGCCCAAAAGGTGCTTGCCGGCCTTGATAGAATTGTGCGTATGTAATGTTCTCTCATTACTCTCAAGCGAATTAATAGTGTTACTACCACTTACTTCTGACCTAATGGCCAATTTTGTCCTATTTTCACTCAAAGTAATATTTGTACTTACATTTTTCCAATATATATCTTGGCCAATAAGTAATCCTGAAAAATCTGAGGTCACTTTATTGTGATCATTATTTAAAGAATTAAATACAAAAAAATCAGAATAATTCTGTTCAGTATGAAAAAACTTTAAAAAGGTATCTTTGTATTTCATTTTAAGATGAACATTTTTATTTAAAGAAGGATCAGAGGTCTCAGGATTTGAAGAAGAGTAAGATGAAACATTATAATCTTTTCCATCTGCCTGTAAAAATGATCCATGAAGATCAATTGTAAAATCATTATATCTCTTAGAAAGTAGGACATTTGCAGCTTGAGATGAATGACTTCCACCACCAAGTTGTATCGAGTTCACTGAGTTTTTTGTTGTTAAGCTAATTAGGCCCGTCATGGCATTTGATCCATAAAGTGAGGATACAGGCCCTCTAACAAATTCAACTTTTTCAATATTATGTAAAGGGATAGTTGATGCAATGTCTCCACTACCACTATTGCCACCCTCAGATATTCGCATACCATCGATTAGGATAACTATCTCAACAATGCCAGACCCTCCTGTTCTTCTTCCTCTCGAGCTAACCGTTTTATGGCCACCTGACATTTCCTGTCTATAGCTTTGAAGGCCTGGAACATAATTCACGAGTTCTTTTAAATTTGTAACACCAAGTTGCTCTATTTCTTTCGCACTAAAAACACTAGTTGCAAGTGGCGTCTCAATCAACGTAGTCGCAGACCGAGTAGCTGAATACACTTCGACTTGTAGTAGATCTTCAAGCGACAACTCTGAAAGATTTCCCTGAGCAATCGAGAAAACAGGAACTAGAAAACATAGAAAAGATAAAAAGTACTTAGTCATTTTAGTTGTCCTCTATACCGTGCCGACTGATGGACTGCTGAATAAAATCTTCAATTTCCTTAAAATTATGTGGCTTACCGATGAATCCATCGCTACCACCGGCCTCAGCTCGTTCCTTGTATTCATCATAATCATAGGCCGAGACAAGGTACACATCGATATCATTATGATCACGTTTGAGGTGATCTAATAGTGTTAGACCATCCATTACAGGCATGTTGATATCTGTAAAAACTATAAATATCTTAGGCCCTTCACCACTATGAATAAAGTCATAACATAACTTTCCATTTTCAAAAAAATGAAACTTAATTTCCTCACTTCGTGTATATTTTTTAAACTTTATTTTAAAAAGTTCAAACACATCAGTTTCATCATCGACAATTGCAATGTTAATCATTATCCAGTCCCTTAATATGTAGTGGCAATAAAATAGTAAATTCTGTATATATACCGGGCTCAGTCTTCACGGAGAGAGTTCCTTGATGGGAGCGAACGATGTCATAAACCATAGACAATCCAAGCCCAGTCCCCTTACCTGCTGGCTTAGTTGTAAAAAACGGTTCAAAAACTTTGTCACAAGTAGCTTTATCCATCCCCTCACCGTTATCTTTGATTGAAATCAAAGCGAATTTGTCCTCTTGTATTGAAAGACTAACAGTAATTTCTGGGTGGTAATCTTCTCCATACTCGGTTAGTTTCTCACTCATTGAGTAATACGCATTGTCGAAAAGATTTGTCAGAGCTCTACCTATATCTTGAGGAATAAGGTGTAGTCTGCCGACATCGCAAATATCTAAGATCTTTACTACATCCATCGCCCTATTTGCGCGCATTGCATGAAATGAAAGTTTAAAGAATTCATCAACAAGAGATTTAAGGTCTACTTTCTCAAAATCTGGAGTGTCACCTCGGCTCTGTGCAAGTAAGTTTTTAATAATTGAATCAGCTCTATTTCCATTTTTCACAATCATTAAACAAGCATTAGAAATTCCGGCAACATCTTCTTCAAAGTAGAGGCTATTTTTTTCAAATGTTCCATCATGGATACTCTGAACATAGACAGGAAGTTCTTCGCGAATAAAGGTTTCAATAAGGCCTGCAGAGTTATTAATCAAATTTAGCGGGTTCTTTATTTCGTGTGCAATACCCGCAGCAAGCGTTCCCATTGATGCAAGTTTTTCTTGTGAAATTAGCTTGTTTTGATAGCTCTTAAGATGGGAAATTGTCTCATTCAAGGTCTCTGTTTTCTTGTTCACAATAGATTCAAGGTTTTTGTTAGTTTTCTCCAGCTCATTTTTTGATTCCTCAACCTCCATTTGTCCAAGAGAGAGGTTGTTAATCATATTATTAAATTCGGAGCTGAGTTCATACAATTCCTTAGTGTCATTATATTTTTGCAAATCTATAATTTGATGAAGATTATTGGACGCCGCAACTGATTTTACAAGTTCAGTGAAGGAAACTACTGGAGATAGGATGAGAGTATGTATCGCTGCTGAACCTTTATAGGTGATAAGTATAAGTGTAACAATAAGTACTAGTGAAAACACAAGATCAAATGCTATTTTCTCTAACAAAATACCTGTATGAAAGTGAACATGAATATGCCCGACGATTTCATTGCCCGAAATTATTTCGAAATTAGTATTAGTGCCAAGCAATTCACCTAGCGCACTTTCATTATTAGCGGGGTGCTTGTTTCCATTTCCATGGTGTGCGATTATCTTCCCTTCTTTTGAAAAAACTGTAATTGAGTTGAAAGAAGATTTATAATCGAGATGATCGAGTTCTTCTCGAATATCGTCTACGGACTGAAAGTTCACCGCAGTACTAATGATATCTGCAATAAGCTTAGTTTTACTTATATTTTCATGCTTCATATATTGAATAAAGGAATAAGTTGTAACTAGCTGAACAGCAACAAATATACCTATAATGATGGAGAGGTAGAGGACTAGATTTCTTTTATATATTACTTCTAAACTTTCTCTCATACTCATCTCAACACATGATTGGCAATTTTAAGCAATTTAGAATGGACTTTAAATCGCTTTTTTGTTGCATACTTATAGTTAATATCAAACCGCACCTTGCTATCTTCAATCTTTAACAAAATAGCGCATCGGGAAAAAAGATCCTTTCGTTTTGTAATATGAAAGCACTCTCCACATGTTTCGGGATCGAACTCACCACTGTCGGCCCCAGTTACAAGTACGGTACAATCTGATTCGGGTTTATCAGGATAGGTTGCCACCACAACTGCGCTGGCCCCTTTTATTTTTTTATACGAAAATGAATGACTAAGTTCAGCCCTTAACTTCTCATCCCCCGATACACAAATTTTAAATACATCACCAATCGGTGAAGGCCATGTAATAAAGGAAATAAATTTATGGATAAAAATGGACTCAAGCTTCGTTTGAGATACTTGGGCCGAGAGAATCGTTGAAAAACCCAATGATAAAAATAGAACTACTAGTTTATGAGTCATCTGAACTCACTTTTCCCCTATGATCCTCGATAGATTTTTTTATGAATCTGTCGATTTCTTCAAAATCGAAGGGCTTAGAAATAAATCCATTTGTCCCACTCTTTTTGGCCTTTTCACGGTACGGGTCATAGTCATATGCAGAGATCAAGTAAACATCAATGTCAGGATGATTACTTTTTAAAGTTTCAAGAAGTGAAATCCCACTCATCTCAGGCATATTTATATCTGTAAAAACAATTATGATCTCAACATCATCTGACAAATGCGCGTTATCAATATAGCTGTAACAATCTTTTCCATTTTCAAAAAAGTGAAAACAGTATTCATTGCTTCTAATTTGGTTTTTAAATTTAATTTTAAAAAGTTGAAAAACCTCAGCTTCGTCATCAACAACAGCGATCTTTATCACACTTTTCTCCGATATATAGTTGAGCTATCATTATTGCAAAAGGATGTTTGAGATGGAAGAGATCAAATAAGGGCGAATCGAGCTAAAGGTGTGGTACTTCGGTCTGTTAATCACAGAGATGCCTAATAGTAATTAGACAATGATCTTCGCGAGATTTCCAAATGCCTTTTTGATTTCTGATAAATAGTAGTTTAATTCGTTATTGCTGTAGTGCTTATCTGATTCAACTGAGAACATTATATTGTCGTACATATCTAACTCCTTGTGGTTTATTTGTTACTTCTATACGGACAAAAGTACTGA
>JAGLCH010000180.1 GCA_023146355.1 Bacteriovoracaceae bacterium
AAAATGAAGAAAATTTATTTATCCTTACTGCTTATAACTCTTTCTTTGTCGGCAGTGGCAAGCAATCTACTTTATTCTGAAAAGGACTTCCCTCCATTCTCATTTAAGAAAAATGGAAAGGTTACAGGAATCGATATTGATGTAATGAATGAAATATCAAAGAGAGTCAATTTTCCAGTAGAAATTAAGCTTATCCCTTGGAAAAAACTTCTCAAAGAGACTGAAAATGGAAAGTGTGTTGGTTCATTTGCTCTTTTCCAAACTGCAGAGAGAGAGAAATGGGCACACTTTACAGAAGTTCCTGTTCACTTTTCTACTTATTCGATTTTTGTAAAAAAAGGGAAAGAATTTGCTTTTAATAAGATCTCAGATCTTTATGGAAAGAAGCTTGCAATGACAAGGGGATTTAATATCTCTGATGAATTTGATAAGGCCATCAAAGATGGAAAAATTAAAGTTCACGAAGTTAACTCACAGGCGCAATTTTACGCTCTCACTGAGAAAGGTCGTGTTGATGGATTTATTGGAAATAAGCTAGTAACTTTTTGGAAGCTAAAAGAGAAAGGAAATACATCTTTCACTAAACTTCCAAAGGACGTTAAAAGTGGAAGAGGGGCATTTCTTGTTATCTCGAAAAAAGGTTCAGCAGTAAAAGATAAGAAAGCTTTGATCGGGAAAATGAACAGTGCTTATAAGGCAATGGTTTCAGAAGGACTAATCAAAAAGATTGAAAATAACTATAAGTAATGCTCTTTCAGGGCACTATTTGTCCTAGAAAAAACAAGTGCTTAAGTTAAGTTAGTTAGAACCGAAATGGGTTCTAACTAATGTTTTTATGGAGAAAAATATGAAAAAAATGATTATCGCAGTTGCAGTTTTGTCTTGCGCCGTAGGTTACGGAGTAGAATCCTCTTCTTGGGCCGGAAGTACTGGTCTCTATACTGATTATGAAGAAGCTAAGAGTGGAGGGGGAGATCATTCAGTATTTCTTAAAGGGAGCTTTAAAAAAGAAAAGTCTGATATTAGCTACAATTATAAGCTAATGAAAACCTATGATACAAAAAATGATAATGAGGAACGTACTCGTGTTCAGGTTGGCGCAAGCTACAACTATGATACTGGTATGCCATATACTTTTGGAGTTTC